>CALDIA010000030.1 GCA_937901455.1 uncultured Bacteroidales bacterium
GGCCTGGGAAACCCCTATGGCCCGTGCGATTTCCGTTTGTGTTTTTTTGTCTCTTATAGGTGCAATCTGTATATGCGCAATTTGTGTATTTTTGCAAAAAAAATTATGAGCCTTCTTCGAAATAGACGGGTACTGATTTTCGCAACCATATTCTCCGCACTCTTTGCCTCTTGCGAGAATCACAACAATCCAAATCCTGAACAAGAGCAGGATGCCGCTGTGGAAAGCGAGTCCACCTTCATCTGCACGCTTGGCATTGAAGAGGAAAATCTGGATAAGCCACAACCCAAGAAAATGATTTTCAACCGTCCTTTCTACGTATTGCTCAAACGCACCGATACCGACAACCCGTACTTTGTGCTTTGGGCAGCCAATCCCGATCTGATGGTGAAAGAATGAAGAAAAAAAGTCCCACTATGCCCCAATATCCCGACGTCAATCCCGAACTGCAACGTTATGTCGAGCAGGAGATCCTGCCGCGGTACGACCATTTTGACCAGGCGCACCGGCGCGACCACGCCCTGATGGTCATTGGGCAGAGCATAGAACTGGCGCGGAAGTTAGGTGTGGACCGCAATATGGCCTACGCGATCGCCGCCTATCACGACACCGGGCTTTGTGAGGGGCGCGAGATGCACCATGAGGCATCGGCCCGCATCATTCTCACCGACACGCAACTACAGGAGTGGTTCACCGAAGAGCAAATTCGGACGATGGCGGAGGCTGCCGAAGACCATCGCGCCTCGGCCAGAAAAGCCCCGCGAACCATCTACGGCCGCATCGTGGCGGAGGCGGACCGCTTTATCGATCCCATCGTCATTATCCAACGCACCATCCAATACGGTCTGGACCATTACCCTGAGTTCTGCCGAGAGGAGCAATACCAAAGGATGGTCGCTCATCTGAAAGAGAAATACGGCCGTAACGGCTACCTCAAACTATGGTTTCCTGAATCGCCCAACGCTGCCCGTCTGGAACACCTGCGCGACATTATTGATAACGAGACGAAACTATGGGATATTTTTGAGGAATATTTTGAAAAAATGAAAGAAAACACTCCTCTTAGAATCATCAGAAACGCCACTACTGCGGATATTCCGCATATTTTGCCTGTTTTTGATGAAGCACGGGAGAAGATGCAGGCTTCGGACAACCGTAAACAATGGATCAACGGTTATCCGTCAGCGGAGGTAGTTCAGAATGACATACGGCAACAAGGCGGTTTCGTAATAGAGGACAACGGACAGATTGTGGGCTATTTCGCGTTTCTGCCGTCTCCAGAAACCACCTACAAGGAGATTTTCGACGGACAATGGCTCGACGACACCCTACCCTACCACGTCATTCACCGTATGGGCGCCAAACACGGAGCGCATGGTATCTTCAGCAGCGTAGTGGCTTTTGCCTTCGATCGCGATTCCAACATCCGTATCGACACCCACCGCGACAACGTCATTATGCGACACAACCTCGCCAAGCACGGATTTTCGTACTGCGGGATTATTTTTTTGTTGTCAGGAGATGAAAGGTTAGCATATCAGAAGATTAACTGTTAGTATAACGGTGTTGGCCTCATCCGTAGAGCATATCCATTGGGGTTTGTTTCGGTTCACCGGGTAACCTTTCCAAAAAAGTGCATCTCCAGCGCATTGACCTCCTCTTCGGTGAGAACGTTAGGTTTCATCTCAGCGAGGACGCAGATGCGGCAGGCCATCTCGAAGAACATGGCCCGCTGGATCACGTCATCAAAATCCTTGCCGCAGACCACCTGCCCGTGCTTGAGCATCAATGCCGAGTTTCTCTCTTTCAACGCGTTCACGACCGCCTCTGCCAATTCGGGACTGCCAGGACGGTAAAAGGGAATTTCGGGGATCACGCGCCCGACGTGCAACGGGATCTCTGCCGTGACATTATAGCTTTTCGGGCGCACTTCCGCACAGGCCACCTGCGTGGCATAAGGCGACTGGAAGTGGAGCACCACCCCCACATCGGGACGGTTGCGCATCACCCCAAGATGGAAGACGCTCTCCATTGAGGGTTTCACACAGTTAAGCACCTGACCGGTAGCGATAGTGCAAATGGACACTTGGTCTTCCCGCAGCGAAGGCACCCACGAGCCGGTGCCACTGACCAACGCCTGGTCACCAATTCTCCAGCTGAGGTTACCACTGGAGCAAATCGTGAGCCCAAGCTCGCCGACACGGTGCGCCTGGGCCACAAAAGTTTGGATATGTTTGTCGGTAATCATTACTTTTCCTGTAGAACGTTAATTGTTGACGATTAGCTTTAATCCTCCAGCCAACCCCTAACTACTAATTATTTGTACGTTGGCCCGAAGTTCGCACACGCCCGGAAGTCCGCGCCCTCCTTGTCCATGCCGAAGGCGTTCCAAGCGGCGGGACGGAAAATTTTGTCATCGGGGACATTGTGCATGCAGACGGGGATGCGGAGCATGGAGCACAGGGTGATGAGGTCGGCACCGATGTGGCCGTAACTGATGGCCCCGTGGTTGGCGCCCCAGTTGTTCATCACGCTATAGACATCTTTGAAACAGTCTTTCGTAGGGTCAGTGCGCGGCACGAACCAGGTGGTAGGCCAGGTCGGGTCGGTGCGCATGTTGAGCACATTGTGGATTTCAGAATCGATGTCAACGGTCCAGCCCTCGGCAAGCTGGAACACCGGTCCAAGGCCTTTCACCAAGTTGAGGCGCATCATCGTGACAGGCATTCCGCCGCGGGTCAGGAAGTTACTGGAGAAGCCACCACCGCGGAAATAGTCTCGGTCGGCGGGCATCCACTGGGTGTGTTCTAAAATCTGTCTCTGATCCTCATCGGTAAGGTCCCACCAGCACTTCATCGTCGGGTTACCCTCGCTGTCGGCGGCATAGCCGTTGCCGTCGAGCGTAGTAGCACCAGAGTTGATGAGATGGATGATGCCATTGGCAGCACGCCCTGTGAGTTCCTTGCCCGTAACGCGCTTCACTGCCTCAGGGCTCCAATAGGTACGTACATCGCTGAATATCTGCGCCTTCTGGGTCAGCAGGTGACCGAAGAGCATGGCTGTGCCGTTTAGCGCATCGTTTTCCGTGGCGAGTATCACCGCCTCGCGCTTGCCATTCCAGTCGAACTGCGTGTTGAGCAGCGCCTCCACGAAATCGCCATTGGGTTTCCAGTCAGTCCACTGCCGCTGCCCTTGGAAGCCGCCCGCGATGGCGTTGTGTCCGAGCGCCTCCTCCTTGAAGCCCATCTCTCGCAATTTCGGGTTGCCGTGCATCAGGTCGCGCATGACAAGGTACATTTTCGTCACAAACTCCCAATCTTGGTCTTTTTCTTCGCGCGTTTTCTGCTTTTCGGGACGGTTTTTGTCCCAACCTTCGTTCACTTTGCAGTATTTTGACACCCACTTAAAGGCTTTTTCGTATTCTTCCTTGTCATAGATACCTTCGTCCATGCGGCGTAGAATTTCAGTCTCATCAACTTGTTCGTTGCGCATGCCGAGGTATTCCTGATAGAAGTCTGGATTCACGATACTGCCAGCGATGCCCATGGCGACGCTGCCGAAGGAGAGGTAACTTTTACCGCGCATGGTGGCCATCGCCATAGCAGCGCGTGCCCAGCGGAGAATCTTCTCGGCCACGTCGGCGGGGATGGTGTTGTCGGCGATGTCCTGCACGTTATGGCCGTAGATGCCGAAGGCGGGCAGCCCCTTCTGGGCATGTGCAGCGAGGACGGCGGCGAGATAGACCGCGCCGGGGCGTTCTGTGCCGTTGAAGCCCCACACTGCCTTGGGCCAATGCGGGTGCATGTCCATGGTCTCGCTGCCGTAACACCAGCAGGAAGTCACGGTAATGGTGGCGCCCACACCCTCGCGCTCGAACTTTTCCTGACAAGCGGCAGTCTCGGCCACACGACCGATGGTGCTGTCGGCAATCACGCACTCCACCGGAGAGCCATCGCCGTTACGTAAATTGCTACTAATCAAATCAGCCACGGCTTTTGCCAAGGCCATTGTCTTTTCTTCAAGACTTTCTCTAACACCACCCTGACGACCGTCAATAGTGGGGCGGATACCTATTTTAGGATACATAACACTAATGTTTTATTAAACTTCAAGAAATAACGCTACAATAACATGCTGTAGTGAAAAACTGCAGCGCAAACATACACAAAATTTGAAAATGAAGACCTTACTGTTGGAAGATATTCTTAGCTATGCGTTGACGGGCACTTTTGGGAAAATACGATACACATTACGGGAGGTTTGTTCCATTACTTCAGTCACAGAAGTATCGAAAATTTCAGCAATCTTCTGGGCAATAAGGGGAATGTAAGCACTCTCATTGGGTTTGCCTCTATGGGGTGTCGGGGCCAGATAAGGGGCGTCGGTTTCCAGCACAATATGTTCTAAGCCAATTTCCTTGACAAGATCGGGCAGTTTGCTGTTTTTGAAGGTCACAATTCCACCGATGCCAATAACGAAACCGCGGGCGACAGCCCATTTGGCTTCTTGTATGCCGCCAGAGAAACAGTGCACCACCGCGGAAAGTTCACCGGGCTTGAACTGTTGGAGAATTTCAATAGCCTCATTGTAGGCACTGCGAATGTGCAGCGAAAGCGGCAACCGCAAGTCACGCGCCCAACACAACTGTCGATAAAAAGCATCCTTTTGTTGTGGCTCATAGGTGCGTTCATAGTAGAAATCAAGACCGATCTCCCCCACAGCTACCACGTTCCGCTCGTCTAAATGGGAGCGCAATGCATCCAAAACCTCCAAGTAGTCCTCCCGTACGTCAGAAGGGTGCAGACCGACCATAGCGTACAGGTTTTCTGGAAACAGAGCCACCACTTCCTGAATCTGCGCAGGGGTGTCCCCATTGACACAGGCTAATAACATCTGCTTGACATTGGCATCCACGGCGCGCTGTATGACCTCCTCAAAGGAGTCAGGGTAATACTCTCGGTAAAGGTGTGTATGGGAGTCTATAAAATTCATAAAATAAGCGAGTTAGAAAAAAAGCCGACCCCTTCAAAGAGGCCGGCTGCAACAATTTTATTGTAAATAATTAGAATCTGTAACGAAGGCCGAGAGCCACACCCGTCAAATAACCGGCAAAACCATAGCCACTGCCACTACCGGCGAAGTTCCACATAGGACGCCAGTCTAAACTGATGTTCAATGGAATACCAAATTGATACTCAATACCAATTTGACCACCGACATACAAACCTACAGGCCAATAGCCATTATCTTTCCAGTAACGGCCATAGTTGTAAGCTACACCGAAGCCAGGTCCAAGATACCAATTCCAGTTACTGGCACCGATACCCCAAACTTTGTCGAACATAAATGTGGCACCTACAGCACCCCAATTGTTCCAGTAATTGGTAGCACCAAGTGTGAAATCCATCATCCAGGATCCACCTGCCAAGTCGTGTTGGTAGGAAAATTCCACATTACCACCCAAGCGGGCACCGATGGCGCGAGGTTGAGCGATAGCAGCGCCTGCAATAGCGCAGATCATAACTAAAGTAACAACTAATTTTTTCATAATATAAAATTTTAATTAATAAAAAAAGGTTATTTGGTTAGTTCAATTTGCAATTGTCCACCCATTCTTCAATGAGTTTTTCTTGAGCTTCACGGTCAGAGAGTTCATGCTCAATAACCCGCTCTGCGATGTCAATGGAAAAGTTGGCTATCTCGTTCTTCACGTCAGTAATAGCCTTCATCTTCTCATAATAGATGCTTTTCTTGGCTTCATCCAGCATCAGTTGAGTCTCCTTTTCTGCTTTCTGCTTGGCATCTTCATAGAGTTTTTCGCTCACTCTGCGGGCCTCCGCCAGAATAGCGTCGCGCTCAGCCTTAGCCTCCGCCATCATCTCCTCGTGTTTGAGATGCATATTTTCCAATTCTGCATGCACACGCGCTGCATCATCCAACTGATCTTGAATTTTCTTGTTGCGTGAGGCAATGCCGTTGGTGATAACTGGCCAAGCAAATTTTGCCAATATGAAGAAAAGAATGCCAAAACCTATCAGCATCCAGAAAATAAGTCCAAAAGAGGGTTTTATTAGTTCCATATTACAGTCAATATTGTCCTTTTACGATTCCAGTAAAAATTGAGGTCTCCCCGCCAATCGCAGGGAGACTCAATCATTTTTACGCAATAGCAATCAGCAAGCAAACCACAACAGCGAACAAGGCCACACCTTCAATCAAGGCGGCAGCCAAAATCATGTTGATACGGATGTTGCCAGCTACTTCCGGCTGACGGGCGATAGCTGACATGGCATCTCTACCAATATTACCAATACCCAGACCTGCACCAATAGCGGCTAAACCGGCTCCGATACCTGCACCCATTTGGCCAATACCAAGAATAGGGGCAGCTTGCAATAATGTTGTTAATAATGACATAACTTTAAAATTATTAAATGATTAAAAAGGGGTTTTCTATGCTAATTCTATATCTTCTTCATGCTCCTCGGTGGCTGTACCTATGTAGATTGCACTTAACAAGGTGAACACAAAAGCTTGGATAAATGCCACCAACAACTCCAACACTCCCATAAAAATATAAAAAAGGATGGAGACTGGCGAAACTAAGTAGCCAATAGTGGGAGACATCTGGCCAAAAATGAATATCAAGGAGATAAAGCCCAGCACAATGATGTGTCCAGCCGTAATATTGGCAAAGAGACGAACCATCAACACGAAAGGTTTTGTGAAGATACCTATCACCTCCACAAAGGGCATAATCGGAATGGGCAATTTCAGCCACCAAGGCACACCTGGCGTGTTAAATATGTCAACCCAATATTCCTTCTTGGCGGAAATATTGGTGATGAAGAAGGTAATCAATGCCAGAATTCCAGTTACGGCTATATTGCCAGTCAGGTTGGCACCGCCTGGAAAGATGGGAATAATACCTAACATATTGTTTAAAAGTATAAAGAAGAATAGGGTCAACAGGTAGGGTGTGTACTTCTCGGCACGATTGCCCAAAGAGGGGTTGATAACCTCTTCCTGTAAGAACACGATCACGGGTTCTACCAAACCCTGCAATCCCTTGGGGGCTTGATCGGGACGACGTTTATACTGTTTGGCCACCGAGAGAAAAATCCAAGCGATCAGAATCAGGGAGATGAAGAGGGCACAGACATTCTTTGTGATGGAAATATTGATTTTGCAAACATGATCCACCACATACGACTTTCCCTCCTCCAAACGTCCGGTATAGTCATCGGCCATCTTGACGATAGAGCCCTTTTGATCGCCCCAGCCCATCGCATAGCCCTTGTAGGCTGCCTCGCCATGGTGCAACTTGCCCGATGAAAAGCATACCAACTTGCCTTGATCCAACAAAATGATGGGCAATGGAATTGTCACGCTCTTGTCTCCGTCGCCACAAATATGCCAGCCATAGCTGTCAGTGACATGTTCAATAATAAACGGACCTGCTTCAAAACCTTTGTCCTCTTTGGTCGCGGATGCAAAAGTAGGATTACCAATCAAACATAGTACAAGCACGACCCCTGTCAAAAGAATATGTAATTTATTGTAATTCATACAAAATCAAATTATTAACTTTTGCAAACATGCTTCCCCGGCATATTGACAAAAAGCGGGCGCAATATACATTTTTTTTTTACCTACGATGCATCTTTTTTTGTATTTTTGCTCTCACTTTGGTTAATGCCTCCAGTAATAGGATAATTATGGTTCAACTGCACACGCTTTTCGGCTCTTTCTGTAAGATTGGAGCGTTCACTATCGGTGGGGGGTATGCCATGATACCCCTGATGGAAAAAGAGATTGTGGACCGTCACCGGTGGTTGGAGCAGGAAGATTTCATGGACGTACTGACGCTGTCCCAAGCCATGCCGGGCATCTTTGCCGTCAACATGGCAGCGAGTGTCGGCTACCGTCTGCGCGGAGTCATTGGGACCGTCACTGCTGTGCTGGGAAACATACTCCTGCCCATCGCCATTATGATTGTGTGGGCCATCTGCTTCCGCTTTCTGCACGGAAACCCTTTCTTTGAGGCCATATTCAAAGGCATACGTCCCGCGGTGGTCGCCTTGATTGTATCACCCGTCTTCACCATGGCCATGACGGCCAACATCCGCTGGAGCAATATCTGGATCCCCTTTGCCGCAGCCCTTCTGATATGGCTGCTGGGCGTTTCCCCTATCCTCATCATCCTCTGTGCAGGATTGGGCGGCTTCTTGTATGGACACTATTTGGAAAGGAAGGAGGCTACCCCATGATTTTCTGGAAATTGTTCTACACCTTTCTCCGCATCGGCATCTTTAACTTCGGCGGCGGCTATGCCATGATCGCCCTCATCCAAAACGAGGTCGTTACGCACAATAGCTGGATGTCCATGCAGGAGTTTGTGGACATTGTGGCCGTGTCGCAGATGACCCCTGGGCCTATCGGCATCAATGTGGCCACATACGCCGGCTACACCGCCATCATCAATGCCGGCTATGCCTTCCCATGGGCCATCGCCGGCTCCGTCATTGCCTCCCTGTCGGTCGTGTTGCTTCCCGTCACCGCAATGATTCTGGTAACCCGCTTCCTGATGAAAATGCAAGACAAGCCCGCTGTGCAAACAATGCTCAGAATATTGCGAATCACCTTCTTGGGACTCATCGCCGCGGCGGCACTGCTACTGATGACCCCAGAGTCCTTTGGATCCCCTTCCTCCGACACCTGCCAGTTTGTCATCAGTATAGTGATTTTCATAGCCACCTTGGTGGCCTCACTCAAATTCAAAGTCAGCCCGATCCTCCTACTTCTGATCAGTGGCGCGGCAGGCTTTATCATTTATGGCCTGATTTTGCCAGCTTAGTTGGTCTTGAACTTATAGGTGTCAATTCCTGCCAATTCTGCATTGGCCTTCACAATTTTCTGTTTCAACTGGTCCTTATGACGAATTACGCGCTCCATCATCATGGGGTCACCGTTGGCGAGAATCTGCATGGCGAGGATGGCAGCGTTCTGAGCACCATTGATAGCTACCGTAGCCACCGGAATACCAGGAGGCATCTGCAGCATGGCCAAAGCAGCATCCACCCCCTCCAAAGAGGACTTGATAGGCACCCCAATGACGGGCAGAGGAGTCATGGCGGCGATCACACCGGGCAGATGAGCAGCCATACCTGCTCCCGCGATGATGACCTCCACGCCCCGCTCATGTGCATGCTTCGCATAGTCTGCCACCTCGTCGGGAGTGCGATGTGCCGACAAGGCCAACATCTCAAAAGGAATTTCATTACTCTCCAAAAACTTGCAGGCACCCTCCATGATCGGCAGGTCAGAAGTGCTGCCCATAATAATACTTACTCTCGGTTTCATTTTGAATCATTTTTTATAAAGCGCAAAAATAGTAAAATTGTGTATTTTTGCAGCCCCTTTTGAAAACCTTTCTTTATGAATGATTTATTGGAAAAATTAGAACTGATATACCATCGGTGGCTCCAAATTGGAGAGGATATTGCCCAGCCCGACGCAATGAACGATATGAAGAAGTTCATCAAGATGAGCAAAGACTACAAAGACCTACAGCCGGTGGTTGATGCCTACAAACAATACAAAAATGTGATTGGCAATATCGCCAATGCCAAGGAAATTGTGGCCAATGAGAAGGACGAAGAATTCCGCGACCTGGCCAAGGCCGAACTGGACAACTTTGTGGAAGAGCGCGAAAAACTCGAAGAGGACATCCGTTTTCTGTTGCTGCCCAAGGATCCTCAGGACAGCAAAAACGCGCAGATGGAGATCCGTGCCGGCACTGGCGGCGACGAGGCCAGCATCTTCGCCGGAGACCTTTTCCGCATGTACCAGCATTATTGCGACAAGAAAGGCTGGAAGATTGAGATTCTTTCCATGACCGAGGGTACCATGGGCGGCTATAAGGAGATCGACTTCGCCGTGAATGGTGATGGTGTCTATGGCATTATGAAATACGAGTCGGGCGTGCACCGCGTGCAGCGCGTGCCGCAAACCGAGTCCCAAGGACGCGTGCACACATCTGCCGCCTCTGTGGTTGTGCTGCCCGAAGCCGATGAGTTCGATGTGGAGCTCAAGCAAAGCGATATCAAGAAAGAGACTTTCTGTGCCTCCGGCCCCGGCGGCCAGTGCGTGAACACCACCTACTCCGCCGTGCGCCTCACCCACATCCCAACCGGCATCGTGGTTTCCATCCAAGATGAAAAATCCCAAATCAAAAATCTTGAGAAAGCTATGCGCGTGCTCCGTACCCGCCTGTTCGAAATGGAGTACAAAAAATACTTGGATGAAATTGCCTCCAAACGCAAGACGATGGTCTCCACCGGCGACCGCTCCGCGAAGATACGGACCTACAACTACCCGCAAAACCGCGTCACCGATCATCGCATCAACTACACCATGTACAACCTGGGCAATTTTATGAACGGTGACATCGAGGAGGTGCTGAACGCCCTGCAGGTGGCCGAGAACGCCGAACGTCTGAAAGAGGCGGTTGAATAGAAAAAAAGCGTGCCGTCGAAAAAGGCTATGAAACGACAGCACGCAACCAAAAATCACATGTAGGAGGAGGGCTTTTCAACCCTCTTCTTTTTTAGAATAATTGAACACCAACTTCTATCTTGGGAAGATCAGTGGAAAAGACATCCTTCCTCCAAAGATTGGAAATTCTATATTGTCCGTAAATAGAGAAATGTTCCCAACCGATGCGGAGACGCACACCCCAAGCCAATTTGTTCATGTTTTTGCGCATGAAGTTTTGATCTGTCATGATGATTGCATCATCCCCTTCGCTGAGGAATTTTCCCTTCAGACGGCTGCCCGTATCCCACATGCCATAAATACCCATGTCCAAGAGACCTCTGTTTGTATTGCTCCTACTCAAATAGAAACGCTGGTAGAACTCCAAATCAAAGGAGGTGACCTTCACATTCTTCTTGCGCAATTCATAACCCGCAGTGGTCTGCTCTATGAGCATAGGCAGCGCGGCGCTGTCCACAGCAAACCAGGTAGAACCGAAACTAAGGTTCAATCCCAACGCATAGACTTTGGCCAATTTGAAGGTATTGCCCCAAACAGCAAACAAGGAGCGGGAAACGCGATCCGTGGTATGAATATTGCCTGCCGGTGACCACATGGCAGGGATTGTAAAACCTGTCCGAAGACTGAAGCCGGCCTGATATACCTTGGGCTTCTTGTCGTAGTAGTTGTCCTCTGCATCCCAGTCGTAATCTACCAAATTGCTGGTGATATTCGTGTCTGGAGGCGTAGGAAAATTATCCTTACCGGGGGTGTAGGTTTTGTAGGTATTCTCAAACCAGAAGTGAACGGTCTGACCTTTTCCCAAATCTTCCTTGTCAAAGACAAAACCTTTGGAAGACTCAGGGATATAGTCATTACCATACTTTAGGATAGAATCGTCACCATTGGTGACTTTGTAAAACACTGGGGTTTCGCTTTTAGTCGAGTCAATATTTGGAATCAGATATACATATTCTTTATCTTCATAGAGTTTATAGGATTCTGGCTTAGCCTTTTCCCCGGTAAAATAGCCTGCCTGGGGAATGCCATACCCAAATCGGTAATCATAGTATGGGTAATGGTTGCCTGACTTTTCAATCTCCTGCAATAGTTGCAAGGCCGTATATTCAGGGTGCATTTGTTTCACACAGGCGGCAAAACCTGTCACCATGGGCGTGGCAAAGGAGGTGCCTTGACTGTAGGTGTAGCCGTCACAGCCATTGGCAACCAAATCACGCCCTGGGGCCACCACATTGGGTTTTCTACGGCCATCAGCGGTAGGACCATAGGAGCTGTAGAAGGCGATGATGTCAAGACCATGCACGGCACCCACCGAGAGCACTTTGTCCGCATCGGCAGGGGTAACCAGCACTTTCCAGTCCTTCTTGGAGCCTTCGTTGCCCATGGCGGTGCAAACGAGAATGCCCTTGTCGGCGGCAGTGGCAGCACCTTTGGCCACGCGAGAAATCTTACCGTTCATCTCCTTTGTATTATAGAGTGGGTCTCCATAACCTAAGGAACTGTTCACAATGTCGGCGCCATTCTGATCGGCCCACTCAAGAGCCTGCACCCACCAGACCTCCTCCTTGTGTTTCTCCGCTTTCACCTCCGTGCGGGCCAACAGAAACTGGGCATCTGGGGCAAGGCCCAAATGTATGGTGTCGTTCTTGATGCCGGCAATACAACTCAACACCATGCGGCCGTGGTAATGACCATGATATACATTTTCCTTCCTCTTGGTGAAATCCCAGGTCTTCACAATCTGGTTGTTCTTGAAAAGATGAGCAAAGGCGGGATGCATGTCCACCTCGTCAAAACCTCCGTCAAAGACTGCAATGCGAACACCCTTGCCGGTGAACCCAGCTTGATGGAACTTTTCCCCCTGCATCCAGGTGAGCTCCTCCATAAAATGACCGGAAGGGACAGTATCCCCCGGAGTGACATCAGTCATACGCTCCTCGGCCATAAGTGATGCTGAAGCTATCAGTTGTACATCAGCCACATAGGGCAGTGCGCGGATAGCCATAATCTGCTCTTCGTCGGCCATTACCGCAGTAGCATTAAACCAACGGGATTCGCCCACCTGTTCGGTGGCCAAAGCCGTCACACCCTGTATATATGCCGGCGTGACTGGATAGTTGGTCTCATCGTACAAGTCGGCACCCACGAGCTGGTAACGCTCAATGGCCTTGGCATCGAAATACTCGTAAGGATTAAAGCCTTCCTTTTGTTTGTCGGTAAAAAACACCCAATAGCAATCTTGGGCCGACAATTGGACCATGACAAACATGGTACAAAACAAGAATAATACTTTTCTCATTGTTCTATATTTTTTTGTTGATACTCACGATAAATACTAACAATCTCATCCATTGAAATATTAAGTAGATACAAATTTTTATAGAAGACGGGCAGCTCTTTCTCCACAAATTCTTTCTTCCGGAAAGACAGGATTTTCTCCCGGGCATCGGGTGCCACAAAGAAGCCCACTCCCCGCTGGTTCAGGATGATTTCCTGCTTCTGCAAGAAGTCGTAGGAGCGCATCACAGTGTTAGGATTTACCTCAAAGCGCACCGCCGACTCACGCACGGAAGGTATCTTGTCGCCCGCCAACAGCTTACCCGCCAGAATCTGATCCGATAACCACTCTACAATTTGCATGTAGATAGTTTGCACATTTTTGAACTCCATATTACACCTCCGTTTCTCTCAGTCGCAGGAAACTTAGCACATAGTTATACACAATCACGCAAGAGCCAACCACATAAGCCAACACCTTAACCGCTTTTTCAGAGATATCGGGACGCCAAGCAAAATTTGTAGAGTTAAATTCCATAGATGGCACCTGTACTCTGATAACCAATATGGCAATGAGACCAAAAGCCCAACCAATCAGAATCCCCGCGCCCATTGTCTTCAAAAAGGCCCTCCTCTTGAAATACACTGAACCAAAAAAGACTATGGAAACCAAAATATACATTGGGAACAACACGGCAGCAATGTCCTTCAAACATATAGTATAACATTTAGAAATCCATTCAGAAACCGGAATGGCAAAATCATTGGATACAGCCAAATTCCCGACAATGGTGAGGCTAACGCCTAACAGGGTGGCGACAAACGCAACGAGCACACAATAGACGTTAGCCAACAGCATATAGGCCACTATTTTCTCGCCTGTAGAGGCTGGAATGGTCAGGAAGGAAATGCTGGAAGAGGTTGTCGAAAGACGCACAAACAAGGATGAAACTAACACAATAACGGCAAAAATCATCCAAAAAGCAATGGTAGATGAAGAGTAAAGGATTCCTTTTGAGAGAGCGCCTGTGTATGACCAGCTCATGACAAAAATACAACCGGCAAACACGAGAAAATATTGAAGAAGGTCTCGCTTCCAATTCTCTATAAAATAGGTCGATATTAATTTTTTTATGTTAAGAATGTTCATAATGATTTTTTTTTAGGTTATAATGAATCTTCCACAAGCACGCTGTCGATTTGGAAAACATCGATGGAATCCATCTCTGTGGTATCTACGCGCTGATATTTTTCGGGATGTTCACGTATTTCTTTTTGGTTTATTTGTATGAAGACCGTGATAAACACTACCATAGCGAGTGCCAAAACAGCAAAAGTGACAATCAAAATCTTATTGGTATATTTTTTCATAGTTCTGATTAATTTTTGGTGAATAATGGTGCGATTTCTTTGGAGTTTTTCATCATGGCATTGAAGAACAATTCCAGATCAAGATTGCTCTCCTCGTGATCCGTATTCTCCATGATGGCATTGACCCCACCGCCAAGATCTTCTGAATAATACGTCTTGCGACCCTCTTGATACGGCCCGAAATAAAGCTTGTCCACAATGTCAAATACGGAGGCATTCAGCAGCAGATGGCCTCTCTCCACGATGGTCACCATGTCAATCAGGCTGTGAAGGTCACGCACTTGATGAGTGGAAATCAAGAAGAGGCGGTTATCATCGGCCGCCGAAACCATGATGCGCCGGAACGCACTCTTGGACGGAATATCCAAACCATTGGTCGGCTCATCCATGAAGAGAATTTTTGTGTTGGTGGCCAAAGCAAAGGCTATCAACAGATCAGAAGAGCGTCGTGTAGGGAAAGAGTGTAGATCTCGGTGGTCGCCGTAT
>CALDIA010000031.1 GCA_937901455.1 uncultured Bacteroidales bacterium
TATTGAAGGCTATGCACCCGACGGCACCGTCTTCGGCTCCGTATCAGGCGTCACCCAACGCGACTGTCCGAACTTCGTGAAGGTGCTCTATTCTAATCCTCAATGCGTTTACAGTATTGCCGACTACAATGCCCGTTACTATGTACTCATGCGCATGGGTATCGAGCAGGACATCACCTTGATTGTGACTGCCAATCCATCCACTATCGTGGAATTACAGAACAATGTTAATAAATTTTATGACGACTATGTGAAGGACATTGAGAACGGCACCTTGAATGCCAGTCTCAACATAGCGCCTGAGATACGTGCCGAGCTGGAAGCCTGTTTGAAGCCCAATCCAGAGAGAGCTGCCGAGCTCCGTGCCTTGAAGGCTAAATATGGCACCGTACTGCCCAAGCATTATTGGCCGAATTTGCAATTGCTCAACACTTGGAAATGCGGCAACACGAAAGTGTATCTTGACAAGTTCAAGGATTCCTATCCGGAGACCATGCTGCACCAGGAGTTCGGTTACTTCGCCTCCGAATGTCGCTTCGGTTTGGTATTGGACGACACTGTCAACACCGTGCTCTTCCCGCACTTCCACTACTACGAGTTCATTGACGAGGCTGATTTGGACAACCCCAACCCCACATTCCTGCAACTGCACGAACTGAAAGAAGGCAAACGTTACTGCCCTTATGTAACCACCTTCGCAGGTCTGTATCGCTACAACATGAACGACCTTTTGGAAGTGGGTCCCAACTTCCAGAACACGCCCACCGTGCATCTGATTCAAAAGGTCAACGGCATTGTCACCATTACAGGCGAGAAACTTCATGAGCGCCAGTTTATTGAAGCCGTACATGGAGCCGAAGAGTCCATTGGGATCAAAACCCGCTTCTTCATTGGTTTTGCTGACCTTTCCATCTTAGGTTACAAATTCTACTACGAGTTTGCCGACCAAAACGTGTCGCAAGAGCAGGCCGAAAAGTTCACCGAGAAGGTGGATGAAATCCTCATGCGCATCAATGTGGAGTACAAAACCAAGAGAGATTCCTTGCGTTTAAAAATGCCGGAGACGTATCGCATGATTCCAGAATCGTTTGAGACTTTCAAGGCCGAATGCATCGCAGAGGGTGCTCGCGACGGACAATTCAAGTTGCAATTGCTCCTGCAAGATGAAAAACGGCATGAAAAGTTCAAGAAGCTCGTCATCAAAGACTAATTTTCTCAGCATCAGTTATCAAACATTTTCTTATAGATGGAAAAGCTCAACAGACCTATTGTTCCTAATTTCCTTTTGGGGGTAGCCGGAGGTTTACAGTACAGAAATTTCGCAAGATCAGCAAAAAATCCGCGCAAGTGCCAAGAGAGAACCCTTCGGGAAATCCTTACCATAGCACAGGATACCGAATATGGGCGCACACATCATTTCAAGGACATCCTAAAAGCTCAAGACGATGTCGAGCTGTACAAACTATACCAACAGAACGTGCAGCCCAACGACTATGAGGACTTGCGGCCATACGTGGAGCGGCACAAAAATGGGGAGTCAGACATCCTCTTTCCTGGCAAACCTGCGCTGTACGCCACCACGTCAGGCACCACCAAAGAGCCCAAATGGATACCCATCACCCAGCGCTATCTCAAGGATGTGTATGGAAAAATGAATTTGGCTTGGCTTTACACCATGATTCGCAATAGAAGAAAGGTATTTGCGGGCAAGTTGGTCAGCATTGTTGGAAAGGTCATCGAGGGATATGCGCCCGACGGCACCATATGCGGTTCCATATCCGGCTTTTCCCAACGCGACTGTCCACAATGGATGAAGGACTTGTCGCCCTACCCTTTCACCATCTATGAAATTGAGGACTACACAGCCCGATATTACTCGATCATGCGGTTCGGCATTGAGCACAACACTACCCTTATCATCACAGCCAACCCTTCCACTATTGTGGAGATGCAGAACAATGTGAACGAATATTTCGACCAGTATGTGGAAGACATTGAAAAGGGCACTCTGAACGCTGCCATGAATGTTCCCGAGTATATTCGCGAATCGTTCAAACCTTTTATGAAGCCGAATCCGGAAAGGGCCGCCGAACTCCGCGCTCTGAAAGCGAAGTATGGCACTGTACTCCCCAAACACTACTGGCCAGATTTTCAGTTGCTCACCACCTGGAAATGCGGCAATACCAAAGTGTATCTCGATAAGTTCAAGGACTCCTTTCCCGCACAGACCTTCCATCAAGAGTTCTCCTACTATGCCACCGAATGCCGTTTCGGTTTAGTAGTGGATGACACTAACAACACCGTGCTTTGTCCACACATGCACTATTATGAATTTGTCGCGGAGGAGGATATGGACAAACCTGACAACGAGAAACGCTTCTGGCAACTTCATGAACTGCAAACTGGAAAACGATACATCACTTTCGTGACCACCTACGCCGGACTCTACCGCTATAATATGAACGACTTGGTTGAAGTGGGACCGCGCTATTGGAACACCCCGTCGGTGTTCTTGGTGCAGAAAGTCAATGGCATTGTCACCATGACAGGCGAGAAACTGCATGAACGTCAGTTTATAGAGGCTGTGCATACTGCCGAGAAAGAGTTGCAATTACCTTTACAATTCTTCATTGGCTTTGCCGATTTGGGCCTGTCTGCCTACCGTTTCTACTATGAGTTTGAAAATCTGGAAACAACGCAGGAACAGGCTGAAATTTTCACCAAACGAGTTGATGAGTTACTGAAGGGATACAACCAGGAATATAAATCAAAGCGGGACTCATTGCGTGTCAAAGACCCTGTAACGCACAGATTGCAGCGCAACTCATTCGAGACCTTCAAGGCCCAATGCATTGCAGAGGGCAAGCGCGACGGCCAGTTCAAACTCAACTTGCTGTTGCAGGATGAAGGACGGCACGAGAAATTCAAGAACTTGGTGATCAATGGATAGCAGTCAGGTATCTTCTAATGGCTATTTGTTGTTAGTTATTAGATTTGGACGTTAGATTATTACAGAGCAGATGAGGGAAATCGCACTTTTATTAGCCTTTTGTGTACTAACAACCACCCTTGTTGCACAAAACCCAGCCTTAAATGTACCTAAATTCAAAGGCATTGTAATGACTGGCACCGTTGACCAATTTGGCAGCAAATTGTCAAGTCAAGGCTTTGAATTCCTTGGGAAAGAAGATTACGGTTCTATGTATATGGGTCGTTTTGCCGGAATGAATGACTGCATTGTTGTATTAGTGTCTGCGGAAAAATCAAACGACATTGCCGCTGTTAATGTATTGGTAGGCTTGAAAATCTCCGGTTACGAAGTCTATAGTTATGAAACTTGGGAGAAACTTCTTGGTGACTATGAAGACTTAAAAGAGCTCCTGACTAAAAAGTATGGGGAACCAACCAAACAGAACGCCAGATTCACACAAGATGCCATTGCTTCATCTTCATTTTTTAAATTGCATGCAGTAAAAGAGGGACAGTGTGAATACTACACGACATGGGGTGACTCGGATGTTGACAAGATGGTTGTACAATTATCCATTAAGGGTGGCAAAAGTATGGGCTTGGAGTGTGCTATAATAGCGCTGCAATATTTGAATGTTGACAAAGTCAAGGATTCCCAAAAAGAGATTCTGGATGATTTATAAAACCTGATCATCCTATTTGACATCCAATTAGATTGAAGCGACACAACATCCTACCCGAACAGCCACCCGAACAAAGCGATAAGTCCTGCTATAATAAGTCCCCAGATGAATATTTGCAGAATGATTGCCCCACAACCACTACCAGCCTGAAATGCACCCAGCAAACAGCCAGCAGGTTCTCCATCAGAAGCAAAATATCCGATTATGCCCCCTATCAATGCCACCACCAAAATTACAATAAGCCATTTCATATCTTACCTTATCTTTTTATCAATTTTTAATAAGCTCTCATCACTATTGACCTAACTTCCTTTTCAGTCAGAAGACCATCCAATAGCACCTGTATTGTTTCTACCATCTCTTCATTCGAATCGTTAATTGAGAAAAAACACCAATTATCTTTTGATGGAACCTTAAGACATAGTGTCCTTGACTTTAGAAGATTACCTAAATGACGATTATTCAATTCACATGTGATGCTCAACATTGTGTAAACAGAAATTTGATTATCTGACACATCTTCCTTTATGAGACTATATGGAAGAAGGGAAATATTCGAAAACTCTTGAATGTCGATATCGTCCATAAACATCCGTATCACTTCATACTCGGACAAATCTCGGCCAAATATTTTTCTATATCCATTCAGATAGAGATATTTTGTCAAACTGCCAGGTTGGTTGCCTTTGATAATGTTTCCCATATCTGAAAAGTCTTCTAAAAGTTCTGTTTCGACATCGTCTTGTGGTGAATATTTTTTATACTGAAGTCCCTCACCAGTGTACGACAATAAGATACTCCTTATCTTATCACATTGTGACTCATCGACTCCTTCGTTTTTCATAAAACCCATCAGAACCTCTATTCTATCAAAAGTATAGAGATCGTGGGCTGGAAAATTTTCCTCATAAAAACTCCACTTGCCATTTTTATTAAAACACACCATATCTTTATTTTCGCACTTAAAAGTACCATCTGGAATAGAAATGAGAGTGGAAACATTGTAGCATCTTACATCCAGTCCGTTTGATTGTGACGAAAACACCTCCTTGGAAATGTACGGAAAATAACTGCACTTGTCTATTATTTCATCTCGTTCAGCAAACATCAAGTTGTGTTTTTCCAAATAATCTTCCCGATCTACATAATATGGCAATTTTCCACCATTTACCCCTTCGCAATATTTTTCTTCCCCATACAAAAGAACCAATCCCGGTGAATAAGTATAGTCCAACTTACGATTGTAATCCCCTTTCCATTGAAAAGACAACATCGTCTTTATAGAATCATCCAATCCTTTAGAGCCAGTAGAAATATCACACATAAATGGAAAACTCGGAGTATCAACAACAGCTTCCCAAACATGTTCCTTGCATCCAGCAAGAGCTACAATCGAAAGAAGTAAACAAATAATTTTACGAAAACGATTTAACATACCTTCAGGGGACCTCTATTTTTACAATTATCGCGACACACCTCCAGAACTCGCGAAGTCCTTTAAACAAGAACTGAAGATATGACGCCGAAAATTTAGATAATATTCTTATAGGCAGGTCTGATTTTTGATTTTTCTACTTTTTTAGGAATACATTTTATTGACTATTAATTAGTTAAATCCTTTAATTCATTCCAAGACGCATCACTAGCTCGTACCGGCACAGGTTGTAGACTATGTTTGTCAGGGTGTTGTAGGCCGCATTCCTCGCAAAACCGATTGTTGAATTTCTCCATTGTCTCGTCGCTGTCGAAAAGCCCGACATTGCCTTGCTGCTTGTATGTCGGTTTGATCTGATTCATCGTTCATCCAAATTTGCCGCAAATACACAAATAACTCTTTGAATGACAATTGGTTGCGAAAGATTTTTTTTGTAAAAAGTTCATCTGTCGCAAATTGGCAGAAACAGGGATTTCGGGGGGGGCGGTTTTTAGCGGATATATGCTCATAAGAAGCTGTTATTCAGAATGAAATAATTAGAAGTTTCCTTCAGAGAATTTTGATGCAAAAATAGACATAATCAATCTCAACCTCTATTTCCTGCAAGGCTTGCAATAAAAATGTCGAGTATTATATGAGAGAACAGACTCCTTGAAGATCAACACCAGTAGTCTTGACCTTGTGGTTTTTGCAAGTTACAGCTTGACCTCCCAAACCACCTTTTCCTTTGGCAACATAATGCTTTTTGCCTCTCCGCGCTTACCTGTCACGAAATAGTATCGGGCGTAACACTCGTCAAATTCGCGCAGAAAGGCTTCCCGTATGCGCGAACATTTCTCATTTATTGAATTCAGAGTCGGGTTTGTAACATCTTCAATGCTTTGCAATACGGTTTCATCGTTCCAGCTGTGAGTAACTTGGCGATACAGGTATAGTAATTCCTCACGATATTTGGATAGGTGCTTGAACAAGATACCTTCGGGATGTCTCAAAAAGAGCATGAACACGGCTTTGGGCAATGGGGTCATCTTGATTTCTATATTTCCATAATCGGGCAGTATAATTTGAAATTCGCGCGTAATAACAAGGCGACTCAGGGTGGGTTCCGGCTCAATAAGCGCCCGCAATTGATAATCGTGCACGCCACGCCGTCTTAATTCTTTCACACGCACCTCAATCTCTTTCATCAAATCGACAGAAGAAGTATCAAAATAATAATCGGCCGTGTCATCATCCTCTATTTCTGATTTGGAGGTATGGGCAAGTGCATAGGTATCACCGACGTATCCCTTGGTAATATTATTGACATACAAAACAAAATAGTCTGTCAAAGGGATCTCTTCTGTTTGAAAGATTCTCCTGATTGTAAAGTAATAGTTCTCTCTCCACTCCTTGGGGGCTGGCTCAAAGGGGGTGCCATACATCATTTGATGCCTTTCATTTGCCTTGGCAATCTGCTCAGGGGTTTCACAGGCAAGCAGTTCTGGTGATATTTTTCGATAATGCAGGAGGACGGGACCGGAGATGGTGCCTTGCGCCAGACACTTAGAAATCATTTCATTTGTTATGGCAGACAAAACACGCTGATCCCTGTCTGTTTGCAAATATGGGAACATATAGTTCAACACCTCTGCAGGCACTGCATCTTTTTGTAATTTGGCGGGATATACAAACTCATAATCAAATCTTTTGAACAATTTGCGGAGAGTATCGTAATACTTGTCTATGAAAATGCTTATCTCTGGATAATCGGGATCTTCTATATAGATAACTTGTTCAACAGTAGGATGAAAAGGTAAATCGTGAGAAATGAGAACATATTTCTGCTGACTGTTATTCCCTGAAGTATTGCAGGAAATTCTCGTATATATATCACTTTTCCTATTCATTTCTGAAAAAGTCTCTGTCGTTTCTAAACGAAAAGGCAATAAATCCACCAAGTCCATAGTGTATTTGGCGCTATAATCAACATTTGAAGGCCTTTTAGCAAAAAGCCACAACCATCTATAAAGATCATAGGGAAGTTTTAATACATCCACCAATAATTTTGGCAGATTTTTCGAGATGTTCTTGAATGACCTCGCCTCTCTTTTATTGGCGCTAAAAAAAAAGTGCCCGAAAAAAAAGTCATAGTATCTGTGAGTAAAGGCTATGGAATACGCTTGCCAGGCCTTGCGACCTGCATCGAACAGCAAAGGCAAGGCTATTATAAGAATATAAGCAAGCAGCAGAAAAAGAAAAATTTGTATTCCTAACATTCACCTATTCTTACAGCACCATGAAGGTTAATAGTTTTGTTCAATCTATATTCCAATAGGCTTCTGGTTCACCGTCCAAAGCATCAGCAATCATTTCATCATCCCAGCCTTCCACATCATGCACATAAGTGCCTGCATAGGGGCTGTCATCATCTTCATCATAGTAAAAGCAGCAATTCTTGCAATCATTAATTTTCATTTTTTCGTCTTTTTAGGCTCCCAAAGACTGTATAAGACAGCCGTTTGTGAGACGTGATTATTATTTGTAAATTTGCAGGCAAAGATAGTACAAATCTGAATGGACGCCAATTATCTGCAAGGCTTGCAAAAAAAGGGATGGATGTCTAACAACAACCATCCGTGAAATTACCTATAGACATTCTTATTTATTGTCATGTATTCTTCGATCCATCTCCTGTGCGATGTAGGAGGCGACGTCGTCAGCGTAGGTATTCATGCCGAAGCCGGCATCGAAGCCCAGTTCTTTGGCAAGTTCGTGTGTGATACGCGGGCCACCGCACACAACAATCAGCTTGTCGCGCAGGCCTTCTGCCTCCAACATTTCTATCAACTCTGTCATGTTTTTGATATGCACATCCTTCTGTGTCACGGTTTGCGAGACCAGCAAGGCGTCGGCATGCATTTCCACAGCCTTGGCGATAAACTCCTCGTTTGGCACCTGACTACCCATATTCAGTGCATCGAACATATCGTAACGTTCAATGCCATAGTGGCCGGCGTAGCCCTTCATGTTCATGATGGCATCAATACCCACCGTGTGTGCGTCCGTGCCCGTGCTGGCGCCAACCACTACAATCTTGCGTCCAATATGCTCACGGATGAACTCATCCGTCTCAGGCATAGACCACACCGTAGATTCCACTTTCGGCACATGGATGGTCGTATAGTCCACCGTATGTGTACAAGAGCCATAGCAGTTCACAAACGTGAATCCGTTAGTTAGTTCCTTGAAATATACCACCTGTGGGTTTTCAAAGCCCATCTTCTTCATCAGCTGTTTAGCTGCCTCCACGGCCTCATCGCCGGCAGGAACCGGCAATGTAAAACTGAGTTGGGTCTTGCCATCATTCATGGTATCCCCATAGGGTTTCACTTTCGTTAAATCTAATGTCTGATCAAAATCCTTTTGATCCATTGAATATAATCCACCACTCATTGTTTTCTTTTATTAAGTTGTTAAATATTAATCTATTAAACCATTTAAAATATAAATATGCTGACTCTTCGCTCCGATAAAGCAGTCCTCCTTGTTTTGGAATAAGACGTTGAAGGAGGTCATACTGCCATAGATGCGGGAGATGTACTGTTGCAGGTTCACTATTTTCTCATCAGTCAGGCGACCTAAATCCACCTTATGCTCTATGGCATTGTATTTCATCATTCTTTAACTGATTTACAGAAAACATCTCACTGCTAAACACATAGAACTACCACCTTTCCTTCATCATCTGGATAAACGGGTTGAAGTAGTTGTCGCCTTTAGTCACGACACCAGCGAGGCCTTTGCCACCGTTCATCGGACGTTTCACATCGCCGAAGATACCCTTCTCCAAGGCGGTGAACATACCTTCTTTTTCGATTTGCTTAAGCAGATCAATGGTATTGTTAAGAACGGTCTTGGCGCGTTCACGGCAGATACCGCCCTCGCGGAACTCCATCTCCTCGCCGATGCTGCGCATATCATTGAAGATATAGCGGGCGTTTTCGATAGAGAGATAACGGTCGCTCATAAAAGGCGTGTGGATAGCCTCGGTAGGCATACCCAGCAGTTGGATGCCCTGATGTGTCCAGATGCCGATCATATTAAAGAGGGCATCTTGGATATGGCCGCGGAAGATATTGCCGGTCATGAACTTGGTGGGCGGCATATATTTTAACGTTGCCTTCGGGAAGATTTCGCGGGTCATTTGTGCTTGGGCAAGTTCGAGCAGGAAGCCGTTCTCCAGCATCGGATCCATCTCAAAGGCATGGCCGAGGCCCATTTGTTCTTCAGGGAGTGCCGCCATCAGTGCCAACTGTTCATTGATAAGGTCGGAGGCGAGCACGGTATGGGCAGCCTCCACAGCATCGGCGGTGGTCAGGTAGTTATCCTCGCCCGTGTTGATGATGACGCCGGCATAGCCGTTGATGATACGGGAGAAGTACTGGTCGATGAGGGTACGCTGCGGGTTAATGTCGCGGAAGAGGATGCCGTACAAAGCATCATTCAACATCACATCGAGGCGTTCCAAGGCGCCCATGGCAGCGATTTCCGGCATACATAGGCCAGAGCAATAGTTGCAGAGGCGAATATAGCGGCCTACCTCTTCGCCCACTTCGTCGAGGGCCTTACGCATGATGCGGAAGTTTTCCTGGGTGGCGAAGGTACCACCGAAGCCTTCGGTAGTGGCACCGTATGGCACATAGTCGAGCAGGCTCTGTCCAGTGGTTCGGATCACCGCGATGATGTCGGCACCTTGGCGGGCACCAGCTTGGGCTTGCACCACATCCTCATAGATATTGCCGGTAGCCACAATAATATACAGATACGGTTTCGGGCCCTCGCCCAAGGTATTGAGGTATTCATTACGCTTGGCCACATTCCCTTTAATCCGCGTAAGGCAGCGCTCGATATATGGCTCCACCGCATTCTGGATATCAGCCAGCGGATGAAGCGGCAGTGTGGTAATATCCATCTTGCCACTGGCGATCTTCTCTGCGATGCCCTGGGGCTCATCGCCCGTCTCCAAAATGGCGTTGCCGACAAAATAGAGCACGCCCTGACTGAGCACACCCTTGTCTAAGAGCGAGTCCACCACTCTGTTGGGCAGTGGCACTTCGTTTTCATCCACGCCATCAATGCCAATCAGACGGCACAAAGTACGCTCTACCGTGACGGTGGTGTACGCATCCACAAACTGCTGTACTTGTCCAGCGATATTCCGGGCTATGCGTTTCGCATCGTCAACCTGATCAAAATTCAATCCTAATTTACTACTTCTCATAAACAGATATTTTAATTTTTACTTTATATCTCAAAAATTTTAAAATGGGCAATGTGCCACTTCTGCAGGCGATATTGTATGGCTGTCCAGAGCACCCCGATGCCGTATTGTACACTTCTTTTGAAATTGATGGACGATGCCTCCGGGAAATACTTCGTAGGGCAGGTGATTTCAGCAATTTCTGCGCCAGCATAGAAGATTTGTGCCAGCATCTGGTTGTCGAACACAAAATCATCGGAGTTGACCATATAATTGATTTTGCGGAGCACATCTCCTGAAAAGGCGCGGTAACCCGTATGATATTCCGACAGTTTCTGGTTCATCAGCAGATTCTGAAAGAGGGTCAGGCAGCGGTTGAAGAAGTACTTGTAGCGAGGCATGCCTCCCTTGATGGCGCCCTTGCCCAAGATACGCGACCCAAGCACTACGGGGTAAACCCCGTTGACAATCATATACACCATCGACTCTATCAATTTAGGAGTATATTGATAGTCGGGGTGCAGCATGACCACCACATCGGCATTCAATTCCAGCGCTTTGTTATAACAACTCTTCTGATTGGCGCCATAGCCTTTATTTTCAGCATGATGGATAATATGCTGGATATTGAGTTCCTGTGCTACTCGCAGCGTGTCATCGGAGGAATGGTCGTCCACAAGGATAACCTCATCCACAATATGCAGGGGAATCTCCTCATAGGTTTTGCGGAGGGTAAGCGCCGCGTTATAGGCGGGCAACACAACACATATCTTTTTGTCTTTAAGCATCTACTGCGCGTTCAGATAAAAGCGCGCAAAGATACAAAAATATCTACACGTTGTCAAGAGCGTTTCAGCTGTTCCACATATTCGTCAATCCGTTTCATTTCGGCGGGGATATCGATGCGTTGCGGGCAGTGAGCGACACATTCGCGACAACCGATGCAGTGGCTCGACTGGCGGAGTTTGGGCACATTCCGGTCGTAGCCAATCAGGAAAGCCCTTCGCGCCTTCTTATACTGGGCGGTTGGATGTTCCGGATTCGGCACGTTACCCTCTGCGACACACTTGTTGTAGTGGGCAAAGATGGTGGGTATGTCAAGGCCATAAGGACAAGGCATGCAATAGCTGCAGGTGGTGCAGGGAATGCTCTTAAGGTTATAGATTTCATCGGCAATTTTCATCAGAAAATCGTTTTCTTCGGGGGTGATGGGGCGCAGGGGCGAGTAGGTAGCCACATTCTGAATGAGGTGTTCCATGTAGCTCATGCCACTCAGCACGGTCAGCACGCCCTCGGGAGTACCTGCAAAACGGAATGCCCAGCGTGCGGCTGGCGTCTCAGGCTCGCGCTCCTGCATACGCTTCAAGATAAAATCGGGCAAAGTACCCAAACGGCCACCCAACAGCGGCTCCATGATGACCGCTGGAATATCGCGCTTGTGCAACTCATCGTACAAGTACACCGCATCGGTATTGCGCGGGTTGATCTCGTCAGCATAGTTCCAATCAAGGTAGTTGAGCTCTATCTGTACGAAGTCCCAATGATACTTGCCTTCATCGTGCCATTTTAACAACAGGTCGAAAATGGATATGTCGCCATGATAAGAAAACCCTATGTTGCGAATGCGGCCCTTCTCTTTCTGTTCCACCAACCAGTCAAGAATTCCATTGTCCATGTAGCGTCCGTTGAAGGTCTGCAAGGCATCCATATCGTTAGAGACCATACCAATACCGTGCAGCAAAAGATAATCCACATAGTTGGTTTTCAGTTCTTTCAATGATTTTTCAAACATCTCGACAGAGGCCTGGCGCGACCAGGTGGCAGGGCTGAAGTTGGAGAGTTTTGTGGCAATATAGTAGCCATCGCGCGGGTGGCGCGACAAGGCGATTCCGGTACTGCGTTCCGAGAGTCCTTGGCAATAAGCAGGCGAGGTGTCGAAGTAGTTGACACCATGTTCCAGAGCATAATCCACCTGTTTATTAACGACTTCCTGGTCGATTGGGGAGTCTGGATTTTCGCGCATGGTACCGCCCGCCTCGACGGGCAACCTCATCATGCCATAGCCCAGCAACGACACTTTGTCGCCAGTATTGTGATTGATTCTGTAGGTCATGCTGCCATGTCCGTCCTGTGAGGTAACCCCTTGCTTGGGAGCATCGGGCGTGTCGCAGGCAGCTGCCAGCAGAGAGGTGACGGCCACCGCACCTCCTATATGTTTTAAAAAGTCTCTTCTATCCATAATGACAATCTCTATTCGAACAACAAATGATTAATTAAGGTGATGCATCACATTGCCTTCCACATAGATGGCACTGAAAGGCCGGGCAGGACAAAGATGTTCGCAGGCACCGCAGCCAATGCATTTTTCCATATTGATGGAGGGGACCTGTTTTCCTTTATAGTCCACCATTTGAATGGCTCCCACAGGGCAATGGCGTGCGCAGTTGCCGCAGGAAACCCCATCGGTGAGAGGTACGCAGTTTTCCTTCAGCCACACTGCATGGCCGGCATGCACAGTAGTCTTCTCCTCCACAGTGATGCATCGGATGGCGCCGGCAGGGCAAACCTGGCTGCAATGAGTACATTCAGGACGGCAATAGCCACGTTCAAACGACATCACTGGCTGCATGAACGTATCAAGTGCCGTGGATGGACGCAGCACATTGTTAGGACACGCTGACACGCAGAGTTGGCAAGCCGTACAGTGTCGCTTCATATTCTGGGCGGAGATGGAGCCCGGTGGCGTAATAGGTGTTTTTCGCTTGGGGGCCACCTTGTCTTCAATGACGGCCAGACCGCCATCCACCTTCACCTTAGGCTGGGCAGTGGCCACCGCAGCGGTCATCAGCCCTGCGCCCACGAGGAAAGAGCGACGCCCCTCATCCACAGTCTGCGCCACACGGGCAGACACCTCGGCAGCCTTGCGCTTGTAAACGCTGTAATGCAGGGCATCAAACTTACATTTGGCTATACAGTCGCCACACACCACGCAACGGCTATAGTCCACCAGTCCATTCTTGAAATCGATGGCCGAAGCTTTACAGTTCTTCTCACACATGCCACACTGCTTGCAGTTGTCCATATTGAACTGCACGCGGAAGATAGAGAAACGCGACACTAAGCTGAGCGTAGTGCCCACAGGGCAGATGGTATTGCAATAGGTACGTCCGTGCCGCCACGACAGGAAAGCCAACACCACCAATGTCACGATGGCCACCACAAAGGTGGTCACACTGCGCATCCAGATCTCTGTATCCGAGAAGTGGTAGAGGTTGTGTTTCGCCTCAAAGGATGCCAACAGGTTGTTCAGCATGTCGTACAACGGCTTGAAGAGGCTATTTACAATACGGCCATAGGCACTGTAAGGTTCCAAAAGCGTAGTGGCTGGGGTGACACCAACAATCACAAGCACAGTGAAGATTACCAAGATGGAATACCGCAGCCATTTTTTCTCAGGAGAGTAAGAAAAACGGTTTTTCTTGAATTTGCCGTGGAGCCACGAAAAGCAGTCTTGCATAATACCCAAGGGACAAATCACGCTGCAATACATGCGACCGAAGAGGCACGTGAACAACAAAAGCAGAAACACCACCACGAGGTTGCAAGACAATACCGCGGGCAGGAACTGCATCTTGGCCACAAAGCCGAACCATAAGTTGATGTGCCAGCAAACGCCCAAAAAGAGGAGCGTGGTCAACAGCATCACCACGATGGCCAATATTGTTCTGATTTTCTTTAACATATAGTTTAGTTGTTTGATTAATATTTCAAATGGTGGTCTTTTTAACAATGAGAATGCTAAGTTCATACAAGAGGCAGATAGGCAGTGCGACGAGCATCAGCGTGAAAGCGTCCCCTGTGGGGGTGATTACCGCAGCCAGCAGGACAATGACAACGATAGCATAGCGACGGTATCGTTTCAGCATGTCGGCATTGACGATTCCCATCTTGGCTAAAAAATAGGCCAGTATTGGGATTTCAAACAGCAGTCCCATAATCAGGCTCATGGAGAGAATGGCGCCGATATATGAGGGCAGCGACACTTGGTTGACGACCCCGCCATACACCTGATAGGAGCTTAAGAAATGGAACGTAAAGGGGAAGATGACGAAGTAGTTAAGCAGTATGCCACACAAAAAAAGCAAGATACCCCCCACCATCAATGTACCCATATAGCGTTTCTCGTGCTCATAAAGGGCTGGTATGACAAATCCATACAGCTGATACACTATGTACGGGGAGGCCAGTACCAAGCCGCCCCAAAACGCCGCCTGCATATGCACCACGAACTGTGCCGCTAATTCCACATTGATAAACTGCGCCTCCATATC
>CALDIA010000032.1 GCA_937901455.1 uncultured Bacteroidales bacterium
AACATTTTTTAGTATTTGTTGCTGAACTTGACATAATACGGAACTTTACATACGCAATCTGCCATCGTGATTATACGAGCAATGGACCGATTCAGTTCTATCAGTATGATGACCGCATTGAGATTATGAATCATGGTGGCTTGTATGGACGTGCCAATGAGGCAAATTTCCCCAAGGTGAATGACTATCGGAACATCGTAGTGGCAGAGGCTATGAAGGTCTTAGGCTTCGTTAATCGTCACAGTCGTGGCGTGCTGAGGGTGCAGAAGGATTTGAAGGCTAATGAGAATGGTGAGGCTGTTTATGACTTCAGTTATCAAACGGCTGTTATGGTGACGGAGAGTAAATCACCTCGTGGAGAGAGGGCCGTGAAGGAGGCTATTGCTAATGGTCTTGTAATAGAGGGAGAAGAAAAACGGTCACAAAAAAGGTCAGATTTGACCATTTTTGATCAAAAACCGTCAAATATGACGGAAAATGATGAAGAAAAAGTTCAAAAACCGTCATTTTTGACGGATAATGAATTTCCTTCAATGATAGTAAAGAATGTTTATGAAGCCCTTAAATTAAATCGTAAAGCTAAATATTCATGGCTTCAGGATAACTTAGGCGTAAGCGAAAGCACTATTCTTAGGGCTATAAACGATCTTAAGGAACTTGGATATATAAATCCTGAAAATTCGAAAATAAAAGGTGAGTGGCAGCTTTTGAAGTAAGTGCTCCTGCTTATGCAAACGACAACGGAGTGGACAAATTGACATCTATATGACAATTTCAACTTGTCAACGCTTAATAATATTCTTTTCCCTTAAGGCTGTTATGGACTTTAAGGGAAAAGAAGTTTTTAGGAGAAAATGCGGCAGTAGCAACGCTGAAATCGAGGGATGGACGTAGCAGTATCAAATCAGTATCAAATATGCAATGATTAAAAAGAAAAAGCCCCGTAAATCATTGATTTACAGGGCTTTCTTGGAGGGTGCCCGGACGGACTCGAACCGTCGACATTCAGAACCACCACCGTTGACGGCGCCTACGCCGGCGGACTCAGCGACCCGCTTTCTGACGGAAACTACTTTGAGCTGACAGAATGGGGCGACTGCACGCTGCCTACCAGCAACATCTACTATCCAGAAGATCCCAATGCGCCCGTTGCAGAAGACGCCAGCATCAGTGCTGACGACATTCTCTATTGGGTTGGCGGTGGCGAGCACAGCGTAGTCTTTGCGGTCAACTGGTGTGACACTGCCATTGCGTTTGCTTGGGGAGTACGCTTCAGTGGCGACAGCATCCTTGTAGCCGACGTCATGCACACCATTGCTTTGTACGACAGTCGTTTCAGCTACACCCCAGGAGCTTGGGGGCTCGGAGACATCCTTTTCCAGGATGGTACGTACAACCTCTCTCTGCAAGGCAACTGGTGGATGTACAACATCAATGGCGTGAGCGCCATGCTGGGTTATGATGCCCAGAAGGTGACCGATGGCGACCTTATCAAGTGGGGTGACGAGCGCTGTGGCCTCATGGACGAGAACTACAACTACACTTGGACGACACCTATTCAGCCTGTCGCCCTGCCGGCAGCCTCCACGGAGGTGTTTGACGGCATCGTGGGTACGGACGGCTGTCAGGCTATTGCCTACAATGACGCGGCTATCTTAGGCTGGGCCACCAACTGCACTATTGAGCGCGGTCCGCAAAACATCGCCAGCAACCCGGCCCCGGCTGCATACGGTACCGAGAGCGCTGGCATTGGCGCCTCTTCCACCAGCACAACTGACGCTGTCAGCTTAGGAGATGGCGGCAAAGCCACCTTGACCTTTGGCATGCCCATCAGCAACGGAGAAGGCTACGATTTTGCCGTCTTCGAAAACTCCCTCAACCATACTTTCTTAGAGTTGGCTTTCGTAGAAGTAAGCTCCGATGGCGAGCACTTCTACCGCTTCCCTTCCGTCTCCAACTCCGCTCTCACCAGCCAAGTGGGCAACGGCGGCAGCGTGGACGCCACCAAACTCAACAACCTCTCCGGCAAGTACATGGTTGGCTGGGGCACCCCCTTCGACTTGGCAGAACTCGACGGCTTCAGCAACCTCGACATCAACAACATCACCCATGTGCGCCTGGTGGATGTGGTAGGATCCATCAATCCGGAATATGGCACCACCGACATGAACGGCCATATCATCAACGACCCCTACCCGACCAACTTCGAAAGCTGCGGCTTTGACCTCTCTGGCGTGGCTGTCATGAACGGCTGGACACCCTCAGGCTTGGAAAGCCACGACAATACAGTCCGTTTCTCCGTTTATCCTAACCCCTGCACCGACATAGTGGTGGTGAGCAACTTGGACGACAACCTGCCCATCGTTGTCACCAACATCCTCGGCAAACAACTGCAGGTCATGGAGAGCTACAACCATAGCTGCCAACTCAACATGTCTGACTATCCCGCCGGCGTTTATTTCATCAAGGTTGGCAACATAACGCAAAAGATTATCAAACGATAATCCTAATTTCACTTTCTCATCATTCATTTGTCGAAAGGCCGCCTCCCAGGTGGCCTTTTGCGTTAAATCTTGAACACTTGCCACCTCCTAATCCTTTATTCTATTCATTTTCTTACTGACAAATTTGCCGAAAATGATTTTTGGCACAGATTTTGCATGACATTGAATCGTTTTTACGAATTTTCAATATTAATAATAAAAATTAAAAATCGCAAAATTATGAAATGCAACATTAAACCATTAGCAGACAGAGTTCTGGTTAAACCTGCTGAAGCTGAACAAAAAACTGCCGGCGGCATCATCATCCCCGACACCGCCAAAGAAAAACCCCAAAAAGGAACAGTCATCGCCGTTGGCGCGGGCAAGAAAGACGAGCCCATGACCGTCAAGGTGAATGATGTAGTGCTCTATGGCAAATATTCCGGCACTGAAATCCAAGTTGAGGGCGAGACCTACCTCATCATGAAAGAGAGCGACATTTACGCCATCTGCAAGTAAGACTTTTGAAACTTTAACTTAACAATAAAATTATAAAACAATGGCAAAAGAAATTAAATATAACTGGGAAGCCCGTGAAGGCTTGAAAAAAGGTGTTGACGCCTTGGCAGACGCTGTTAAGGTAACCTTAGGACCAAAAGGTCGCAATGTAATCATTGACAAGAAGTTCGGTGCACCGCAAATCACAAAAGACGGTGTAACGGTAGCCAAAGAGATAGAGTTGCAGGAACCCATTGAGAACATGGGTGCCCAGATGGTAAAGGAGGTGGCCTCCAAGACCAACGACCAAGCTGGTGACGGCACCACCACGGCCACCGTATTGGCACAAGCCATCTTCAACACCGGTTTGAAGAACGTGACTGCCGGTGCCAATCCCATGGAACTCAAACGCGGTATTGACAAGGCAGTGGCAGCCATCGTGGAGAACCTCAAGGGTCAATCGGTGGAGATCAACGACAGCCATGAAAAAATTGAGCAAGTGGCCTCTATCTCCGCCAACAACGATCCCGAAATCGGCAAAGTGATTGCTGAAGCCATGCAGAAAGTAAAGAAAGAGGGCGTCATCACCATCGAAGAAGCCAAGGGCACCGAAACCAACGTCAAGATTGTGGAAGGCATGCAGTTTGACAGAGGCTACATCTCCCCCTACTTCGTAACGGACACCGAAAAGATGGAAGCCGTGTACGAGTCTCCTTTCATCATGATTTACGACAAGAAAATCAGCAACATGAAAGAGTTCCTGCCCATTTTGGAGAAGGTAGTCCAAACGGGTCGTCCATTACTGATCATCTCTGAGGATGTGGACAGTGAAGCATTGGCCACCTTAGTGGTAAACAGACTCCGTGGCGGTTTGAAGATTGTGGCCGTGAAGGCTCCGGGCTTCGGCGACAGAAGAAAAGAGATGTTGGAAGACATCGCCATCCTGACGGGTGGTACGGTCATCTCCGAGGAGAAGGGCTTCAAATTGGAAGATGCCGACATCACCATGTTGGGTACGGCTGAGAAGATCACGGTGGACAAGGAGAACACCACCATCGTGAGCGGCAAGGGTGACAAAGACGCCATTGCCGGCCGTATTGCCATGATCAAGTCCCAGATTGAGAAGACCACTTCCGACTACGACCGCGAGAAACTGCAGGAGCGTCTTGCCAAATTGGCAGGCGGTGTGGCAGTCATCTATGTGGGTGCTGCTTCAGAAGTGGAGATGAAAGAGGCCAAGGACCGTTACGATGACGCTTTGCACGCCACCCGCGCCGCTATTGAAGAGGGCATCATCCCCGGCGGCGGTGTAGCCTACATCCGCGCCATCGCCAGCCTGAAGAATCTGAAAGGCGAAAACGAGGACCAGAAGATCGGCATTGACATTGTGCGTCGCGCATTGGAAGAGCCGCTCCGCCAGATTGCCAACAACGCCGGCAAGGAGGGTTCCGTCATCGTCAACGCTGTCATGAAAGGCAAGGGCGACTATGGCTACAATGCCCGCTTAGACCAATTCCAAAACATGATTGAGGCCGGTGTCATCGACCCGACGAAGGTTGCCCGCGTGGCCCTGGAGAATGCCGCTTCCATCGCCGGCATGTTGCTGACCACCGAGTGTGTGCTTTCCGAAATCAAGGAAGAAACCCCCGCAGCCCCAATGGGCGGCGGCATGAACCCCGGCATGGGAGGAATGTACTAATAGCTGATGACTTCCCTTGAGCAGTCACGTTAGAGACAAAAGCTCGGTAGAATAATAGTAATGAATTCATCGGCACTGAGTGCCGATGGAGAAATGACAAGGGCATCCCGAAGATGGATGCCCTTTCTTGTTGAGAATTAATAGATGATTATCATTCCTTGATCAGTCGCGCAGAAAAAATGGAGGGGCTGGACTTTGAACGGTAACGGCTGGTATTTGGCAGTTAGGGTTGGATAGAGTGAAC
>CALDIA010000033.1 GCA_937901455.1 uncultured Bacteroidales bacterium
GTTGGTTCTTGGGGTTCCACTGGCCGAACTCGTCGCGGTGCGAGAAAAAACGCTCTTTAGCACGCGCCTTTTCCTCGTCGCGACGCGCACCACCAATGCACGCATCGAACTTGTACTCCTCGATGGTGTCTAACAAGGTAGTGGTCTGTAGCCGGTTGCGACTGGCGTTGTAGCCCTTCTCCTCCTTTACGCGCCCTTTGTTGATGCTCTCTTGTACGGAGCCGACAATGAGTTGCGCATCAAGCTTCCTCACCAAGGCATCCCGATAGTCGAGCGTCTCTTGGAAGTTATGACCGGTGTCAATGTGCAAAAGTGGGAATGGGATTTTGGCGGGATAGAAGGCCTTGTATGCCAAATAGGTGACTACGATGGAATCCTTGCCGCCAGAGAATAAGATGGCTGGCTTCTCAAACTGAGCCGCCACTTCTCGCAGTACATAGATGGATTCTGCTTCTAATTCTTTTAGATGTGTTAGTTTGTACATAGATATTTTATTTTTTTGTACCTCACACTATGCTATGTTTGTATGGGATTATTAGCGCTTAGTGTGTCTTTCCATTTGGGGTTGCTTAAGGATGAATGTTTATAAATGATTAGCTGAAAGCACCTGTCAAGTATTTCTGGGTGAGTTCATGCTGAGGGTTTTGGAATATCTGCCGAGCATCTCCCTCTTCGATGATTTCACCAAGATACATAAATATCACATGGTCGGCAATGCGCAATGCCTGCCTCAATGTGTGTGTGACCATGATGATGCTGTATTGCTCCTTGAGTTTTACAAATAGGTCTTCCACAGTCTTGGCAGAGATGGGGTCTAAGGCACTGGTGGCCTCGTCAGCGAGAATATACTCGGGCTGCACAGCCAAGGAGCGCGCCAAACAAAGCCGCTGCTGTTGCCCGATGGAGAGTCTGGCGGCAGGGGTGTGCAGTCGGTCCTTGACCTCCTCCCACAAGCCGACAGCGCGCAGGTTTTCTTCAACGGTGCGATGCAACTCTTTGCCTTTGCAGATATTGTTGATGCGGCAACCATAAGCTACATTGTTAAAGATAGACATGGGTAAAGGGAAGGGGCGCTGGCTCACCAATCCGATGCGGCGCCGCAATTCTGTGATCTCCGTACCACTATGTATGATGTCGGTCCCGTTCACTAATACCTTGCCTTCCATGCGTATGCCCTCCACCGAGTCAATTAACCGGTTGAGCGTGCGCAGGAGAGTGGTCTTGCCACACCCCGACGGTCCTATGATGCAGGTGATCTGCCGATCAGGGAGCGTGACACTCACATCCTTTAATATATGGTTGTCCTTGATGTAAATATTCAGTTTTTGTACTTCTATCATTATTTTACGTATATGTTTATTTTTGGCTTTAACTGCTAACCTGTTGCCTGTTTACCGGCCACTGATTCCTGCTGTTACACTTTATGTTTTGAGAAACGGTTCGTGATGAGGCGACCGGTGAGACTGAGAAGTAGTACGATGATGGTGAGTACGAGGGCGGCAGCGTAGGCACGGTCCTGCACTTCAGGGATAGGACTGCTAAGTTGGAAGAAGACTGCCAGCGGCAGGGTGGCGGCGGGTTGTGAGAGGGCTGTGGGGATACTGTCGGTGTAGCCCGCAGTGAACATGACCGCAGCGGCATCTCCAATGGCACGTCCGATAGATAAGAGCGTAGCAGTGGCAATGCCGGGCGCTATTTGCCGCAAAACCACTTTCAAGGTCTCCCATTTGGTGGCTCCCAGTGAGTAGGTGGCATCCAAAATGTCACGGGGAAACTCGCGCGTGGACTCATCCATGGTGCGGATGAAGATGGGTATGATGAGCAGGGTAATCACGATGATGCCACCCAACAGAGAGGTGCGTAACCCGAAAAAGATCATGATGGTGAAAGCGAAGGCACCATATACGATCGATGGAACGCCGAAAAGCACATCAAAGGCCATGCGTGCGGCGTATGCCAACTTCGAGCCAGTTTTCAAATAGATGTTCAAGTAGAAAACCACAGGCACAGATATGAGCAATCCCAACAGAGTGGAGGCTCCTACTATATAAAGAGAACCAACGATGGCGTTGAGAAAACCACCTTCCTTGCCAATGTAGAAACCACCACCTGGTAAACTGCTCACCATTTCCCAACTCATGGCTTTCCAACCATGCGAGAAAATGGTCCATATCACGCTGATGACCATGCCGAAGACGAAGATCATCGACACCCACATCAGCGTTTTGGCGATAAGTTCTTTGATACGTTTATTGTTCGAAATTTTCATATTGAGGCTTTTTTCAATAGTTCTTTCCACATCAGGCAGAGGCCATCATGTGGGGAGAATCATGCTAAGAATTTTTTTCCATTCGGTAGAGGATGATACGGGACAGCAGGTTGAAGATGAAGACAACGACGAACAGGATGAGGGCGGCGAACATCAGGGCAGATTCATAGAGCGGCATGGAGAGCATCTCGCCATAGTTGTTGGCGATGAGCGCGGGGATGGGGTAGCCGCTGTCCAAGGGCGTTTTGGGAATTGTCATCACGCAACCGCAAACCATTAAGACAGCAATGGTTTCACCCATGGCGCGGGAGATGGCCAAGACGGTGGAGGCAAATATGCCCGGCATGGTCTTTTTTAATACGACCTTGCAGGTGGTCTGCCAGCGTGTGGCTCCCAATGCCAAGGATGCTTCACGAAGGTCTTGCGGCACCATGCTGAAGACTTCAATGAACAAGCTGACCAACAAGGGTATGATCATTACACCCAACACTATACCGGCAGCCAACACGGTATATCCGGATGAGAATTCTACAAAATGCGGTGCTATTTTGTCGGCAATTAGGGGTACGATGACCAAAGTGCCCCAGATGCCATACACTACAGAGGGCAGAGCGGCCAAAATGTCCAATGCCGGAAACACGAACCTGCGCACCCGAGGGCGGGCATATTCGGTGAGATAGATGGCCGTGAACATAGATACTGGAAGCGCCAACACAATGGCAATGAATGTTACCCAAAGTGTACCCGCAATGAAAGGTAGAAAACCAAACTCCCCCTTCATGGGTTTCCACTCTGAAGAGGAGATCAGGCTCCACAAGGATTTGTCCTCCAAGACAGGTGCCGATTTCAAGTATAACCCCACAAACATGACCACCACAAAGAGGATGGAGATGATGGTCAGCGTGAACATGACTCCCTCTGCGGTCTTGTCTTTTATAATCCTCGATTTTTGCATAGTTTCAGTTTCGTTTTGGATTCTTTCCTTGTGGACGAGCCTCATACTGCGCTGCGTCTGTGTGGGGTTGTTGGCGCTTCGCACGTTTTGTCTATTTTGGGCTTATTAAGGAATTATACTTTAAGTTAATTGTATGTTGCTAACTACTATTTGCTATTTGATAATTGCTTTAGGCCGTTTTGGAGTTTCTCTTCGCTGAGGCCGATGTAACCCGCAGGGGCACACGCTTTCTGTCCCTCGCTGAGCACATACTTCAGAAAGGCTATCACCGCAGGGTCGGTGGGCACACCATGGGTCACTAAGTACAAGTCACGGGCTGGTGGAGAAGGATACTTGTTGTCTGCAACGGCTTTCACAAATTGGTCTTTGTCATCGTAAAAGTACTCGTCACTGCTAATGACTCCATCGTTGTTGTTGTCGATGGGGAAAACAAAAAGTCCGTTGTTGGGCTTTCGGCTTTGCTCATCGTAAGCATAGCCGATGTTGTTGAAGCCAATGGCCAACGCGTCGCGCTGCACGGCATTGGCCAGTCCGGGGTCGCCAAAAACCGCCGTGCCCTGTAGATCCTCCTGTTTTTTGCCCATCCACATGGCGAAAGTTTCCGCGGCACCACAAGCGTCCGAGCGCGTGTAAACGTGTATCGGCGTTTTGTCGCCGGTGCCCAGCAACTGCCCCCAAGTCTTGATTTCTCCACTAATCCATACTTTATAGGCCTCTTCCATGGAGATGCCTTTCTTTTTCATTTCAGCAGCAAAAGGGTTTGCTGTGTTTACAGTGATGACCACCGCATCTTTTGTCACGGCAAAAGGCACCGCTCCCTTCTCTAACTCAGGAGGATATACCTCACGCGACACCATGCCAAGGTCCACAACATTGGCCAAAACATCGGTCATGCCCTTACCGGCACCACCTGCCGAGATGTCGATGCGCACCCCGGGATTAGCATTCTGGAAGGCATCCACCCACTCTACCGCCAATGGATAAAGCGCAAATGCGCCGGATATGGAAATCTCACCAGTGAGACCATCTTTGCCCTCACTGCTCTGCTTGCTGCCACCACATGATGCACATATCAACGTGATACAGGTGGCCATTAAAATAGTAAATGCTCTTTTCATATTAAAATTTTTGATGTATAGTCTTAATCCTAAAACTTCACCGTCACCATGGTCGTAACATTATGCCCCAGTTGGTCAATGTTGTAGCGTTGCTTCAAAGTGTAGTTCAGCTGCACGCGCACATGCTTTTCGGGCCACCAATCGAGCCCGGCGGAATAGTAGATGGAGGGCTGTTTGTCGTTCAGGTTGAGGTCTTTTTGGTAGTAGTCGAAACGCACGATGGGACGGAGTTTCTGTTGCATCGGTCTATTCTTACCCCAGCCGAAATCAAACCAGTAGCCCGCAACAACGTAAAAACCATGAGAGAGTGCGGGGGTGGGAACAAAGTGATAATCTTGGCCAAACGGGCCGCCAGTGTATAGAGCGAAGTCGGTAACTCCCCACAGGTACTCACTGCGTAACATCAATTTTTTGGTATGGTATTCAATGCCATACGCATTGCGAAAGCGGGTGCCGTCCATGCCGGTGCTTGTCCCGTCATGCTGCATGTCGTACTTGCCCCAATATCCCGAAACAGAAAGGGATAGCCCTTTCACGAACGGACAAAACTCCAACCTTGCCGAGATGTCCTTGGCCATGTTGTCGGTCTTCACGTTGATGCCGTTGCCACCGAAGATGCCGATGCCATAGGTCAAAATCGGAATCCGCTCACCGTGCACTTCCGCCGATGCCGCCGTTCCTGTCAGCATAAGACCAATTTCGCGGCCGTTGGCGTAAGAACTAATACCCGTAACATCTTTATAGCCAGATAATGCGCTGATAACCTGTGCGTTTTCTGTCAACTCCAAATCTAAGGGCGAGAGTTTGTTCTCCAAAGAAAACGGAATCTTAAACTGTCCGACCTGCAACTGGACATACTGGCAGAAATTTACCTTCAAGAAGGCGTCAATCAGTCTCGGATTTGGCGCAAAATCGCTCTGTAGCCGGAAGTCCACCCACTTGGAAAGGCTGCCCTTAAGGTCGAGGCGGGCGCGCCGAATTTGCATTACACTACTCTCATTATCAGAACTGTAATAGTCGTAAGCATATTGAGCGTCAATCCAGCCGCCAATCTTAAAATTGTCTTTTATTTGCTGTATAACCCGTTCTCTTTTAATAGATGCCGTGTCACCTACTTCTTTCTTGGTTACCTCTTGTTGCGCGTATGAAATTTGTCCGATAGACAAAATCAATATGGAAATATAAATGAGGTTGTAATGTTTTTTTGACATATACAATTCGAATATATTTATGGTGACCTCTATTTTTACCATTTTCGCGCCATACCTCCAGACCATGCGAGGTCCG
>CALDIA010000034.1 GCA_937901455.1 uncultured Bacteroidales bacterium
GGTGGCCCGATGGATAAAATCAACGTACACGTCCCACTTTTTAAACGCCAGTTTGTTACCCAACGCAATGTAGTTCATAAACTGTCCCTCCTTATTACGCTGGAACATATTAAAGGAATAGAGGGTTTGGAATGGACCGAACTGACCGTTCCACAGCAAGTTAAAGCTAAGCAAAGAGTTTTTGAAGGGGGATGTATAGTGCAGATATGGCGAATTGGCCACTTGGGCCACGATGGTGTTTTTATGGTCAAGGCTTTGGTACTTGACACCTGCGGCCAGTTGGAAACAGTAGAAGTTATCCCAATAATACGACCAGAACAGCACATCGATGGGTGGCGCATCATATTCGAAGCCGCCAACTGCAAGAGCCTCCTTGCCCACACGCACGCTCCATCGAGGCGCAAACTTATAGTCTATATACAAAAAGTCGGTATTGTCGAACAGGGAGGCACTGCCTGGATTGGCAATGATGCGCTGTCTGAAGTAATACGACAGATTGTGGGTTAAGTTGCCGCCCATGTGCAGGTTGAAATAGCGTCCAGTGAATCCATACGTATTGTCATCATGCGTCAAAGGCATGACTGATGAGTTCGTGAAGAGATGGTGGTATTGCAGGTCAGCGCGCACCTCCAAGCGCAGGGTACTGATGAGTGGAACAGAGTCGTTTTGTGCCACAAGGCCTTGACTCAGCAAGAAGGCGAAAAAGACAGTGGCGATTATCGATATTTTATTCATTATCAATTTATTAAAGATCACTAAAAAGGGTTGTAGGATAACATCCACCGATTAAGAACAGACAAATCCGCCTGTTTTCAACCCAGCCACCACAAAATCCTACAAATGGGCGCGCAAAAGTAGCATTTTTATTAAATGAAAGCACACGACACTTCAACTCTATACGGTGTCATGAATATCACGCCCATCGGAAAATATTAGGGCATGACATTAATAATTTCAAACCACCTGACGACCTTTAGCAAATACAACCTTTTTCAAACAAATAAAAAAACAAAAGTAAAAAAAGGTGCTGATTTGTGGTCAGCACCTTTCGGTTTATGTACTGTTGATTTATTGTTCGGTATTGCTGCGCAATCCCGCAATAACTTCCTCACCTTGGCAATGCTCGAACATGTTCGGCATTGCACTCGGTTCGTCGTTATTTCACCTCCTCGAAATCCACGTCTTGGACCTCGGAGTCGTTATTGCCAGTATTGTTTGCGCCGCCTTGGGGGCCTTGTGCTCCGGCGCCTGGGTTGCCGGCGTTGAAATCAGCGCCAGGTTGTTGGGCACCGCCGTTCTGCTGATACATCTTGGCAGATGCGGCTTGCCATGCGCCCTGCAACTCGGCAGTGGCAGCATCAATAGCGGCAAAGTCCTTATTGTCATGCGCGGTTTTCAGTTTGGCAGCGGCAGCCTCAATCTTGGCCTTGTCGTCAGCAGGCACTTGCTCACCAAACTCCTTCAGTTGTTTTTCCGTTTGGAATACCAAGCTGTCAGCGGCATTCAATTTATCAATTTCCTCTTTGGCCTTCTTATCGGCATCGGCGTTAGCTTCAGCCTCGGCTTTCATTCGTTGGATCTCGCTGTCGGAAAGGCCGGATGAGGCTTCAATACGAATCTTCTGCTCTTTGCCAGTGGCTTTGTCACGTGCTGTCACGTTCAGGATACCATTGGAGTCAATGTCGAAGGTGACTTCAATTTGGGGCACACCACGCATAGCGGCGGGAATGCCGTCGAGGTGGAAACGGCCGATACTCTTGTTCTGAGCAGCCATGGGTCGCTCGCCTTGGAGCACATGAATCTCCACAGAGGTTTGGTTGTCCACAGCGGTAGTGAAAGTCTCAGTCTTTTTGGTTGGGATGGTAGTGTTACTCTCGATAAGCTTGGTCATCACGCCGCCCAGGGTTTCCAGACCTAAGGAAAGGGGAGTCACATCCAGCAAGAGAATATCCTTCACATCACCGCTGAGCACACCGCCTTGGATAGAGGCGCCGATAGCGACAACCTCGTCAGGGTTCACGCCTTTAGAAGGTACCTTTCCGAAGAACTCTTCCACAACTTTTTGAATGGCAGGAATACGGGTGGAGCCACCCACAAGAATCACCTCATCAATGTCGGAAGTGCTGTATCCCGCATCTGCCAAAGCCTTCTTACAAGGCTCGATGGTGGCACGGATAAGATCATCGCACAGTTGTTCAAATTGTGCACGGGTAAGGGTGCGTACCAAGTGTTGAGGAACACCGTCAATAGGCATAATGTAAGGCAGGTTGATTTCCGTGGAATTGGAGCTTGACAATTCAATCTTGGCCTTCTCTGCCGCCTCTTTTAGACGTTGCAATGCCATGGCATCCTTACGAAGATCCACATTATAATCCTTCATGAACTCTGCCGCCAACCAGTCAATGATTTTATGGTCGAAATCATCACCACCCAAGTGGGTGTCACCGTTGGTGGATTTCACCTCAAACACGCCATCGCCAAGTTCGAGAATGGAGATATCGAATGTACCGCCACCCAAGTCGAAAACGGCCACTTTAGAGTCAGCTTTCTTCTTGTCAAGACCGTAGGCCAAAGCCGCAGCCGTAGGTTCGTTAATAATTCTCTTCACGGTCAAGCCGGCGATCTCACCTGCCTCTTTGGTTGCTTGTCGCTGTGAGTCACTGAAGTAAGCAGGCACTGTGATGACAGCCTCTGTCACTTCCTGGCCAAGGTAGTCTTCAGCCGTCTTCTTCATTTTTTGCAGAATCATAGCTGATATTTCCTGAGCCGTATAGGAACGGTCGTCAATCTTCACCTTAGGCATATTGTTGGATGCTCTTTCCACCGTGTAAGGCACACGCTCCACCTCTTTAACGACACGGTCGTACGTTTCGCCCATAAATCTCTTGATGGAGAAGATTGTCTTGGTTGGGTTGGTGATAGCTTGACGCTTGGCGGGGTCACCCACCTTGCGTTCATTATTACCCACAAATGCTACAATTGAAGGCGTTGTTCTTCTGCCCTCGCTGTTCGGTATCACTACCGGCTCGCTGCCTTCCATAACGGCAACGCAGGAGTTTGTTGTTCCTAAGTCAATTCCTATTATTTTTCCCATTGTTGTATAATTTTTATTGTTATTACTAAATGAACATGTCAAGTTACGACACGATTCATTCAATACAATAATTATGCCAAAGTACAAAAACGAGGGTACAAGCTACTGACAATATGTCATAAAAAACGCTGACCTTGGAAGATCAGCGTATCAGTTTGGCAGTGGCGCGACGATTAGTGTTTGCCGCAGCAGCCAGCCTTCTCGGTGGACTGTCCGCACTTGTGCTCGTCGGCTTTGGTGTTCGACTTGGCATCGCCACCGCATTTAGCTTCGCCACGGCAGCAGGCAGGGAGTTTGGCGCGCGCCTCCGGATTAGCCTTTACAGCGTCCGCATCATAACCCAGCTTACTGATACCCTGACGAATAGCATCAGGAGTGGTCACCTTGGTGTCATAGGTAACTGTAATCTTGGCGGTTGCCATGTCGTACACACACGTCTGCACGCCTTGGAACGTAGGCACAGAGGTTTTCATCACATTGGCACATCTGCCACATTTTCCGTTCGTTTGAATGGTCACGGTCTTGACGGGATTCTTTGCCGACAAGCCTAAGGTCGTCAATACGACTAACAATAAAAGTACTATTTTTTTCATTGTATAAATTTTTTAAATGACTTGCAAAGATTGTAAAAAAGGAAATTAGACTAATTTCTCAGAAATTAAATATTTGTTTCTGTCGGATCCATTACGGGCAACAAGTTCTGCAATGAAACCGGCCAAAAACATCATAAAGCCGATCACCATAGCCAAGAGTGCCAAGAAAAAGAGCGGTTGGTCGGTGACGGCGCGATAGGGCATGCCAGTATGCTGATGTATAAGCTTGGCAACTATGATCCAAATAGTGAATATGAAACCCAACAGGAAGGAGACAGAGCCCCAAAGGCCGAAGAAGTGCATGGGTTTCTTGCCGAAACGGGTGGCAAAAGAGATAGTCAACAAGTCAAGATAGCCGTTCACGAAACGGTCCCAGCCGAACTTGGATTGGCCATATTTGCGTTTCTGATGTTGCACCACCTTCTCCCCTATCTTGGTAAAGCCAGCCCATTTGGCAATCACTGGAATATAGCGATGCATCTCGCTATACACTTCGATAGACTTGACCACATCTTTGCGGTAGGCTTTGAGGCCGCAGTTGAAATCGTGCAACTGGATACCCGAAATCTTACGGGTGGTCCAGTTGAAGAACTTGGAGGGTATATTCTTGGCTATTTTAGAGTCGTAGCGCACCTTTTTCCACCCTGACACCAAGTCATATCCATCCTCTTTGATCATTCTATACAGTTCGGGAATCTCATCGGGCGAGTCTTGCAGGTCAGCATCCATTGTGATGACCACATCACCCTGACAGTGTTCGAAGCCTGTGTTCAAAGCGGCCGATTTGCCGTAGTTGCGGCGGAAGCGCACGCCTTTGACGCGCGCGTCTTGGAGATGCATTTCTTCGATAAGCTGCCACGAATTGTCCGTGGAGCCATCATCAATCATCAGAATCTCATACGAGAAATTGTGCTCAGCCATGACGCGCTGTATCCACGACACCAGTTCAGGCAGAGATTCAGCTTCATTCAGCAACGATATAATTACAGAAATATCCATATTGTTAATATTACATTTTTTGTTCGCCATCATCCGCCATTGTCGCCTCTTCATCCGCTTCAGGCACTGGATCGATGGCATTTTTGGAGCGGTAGTGATATAAAGCCACAAAGATGCCTACCAATATGGCATAAATCAAAGAGAACAAGGAGTTAACCGCTGCGTATCCAGCAGGGTGTGTATAGTGGGGAATCTGGTCTTTTTTCTTTTCAAAACGAATGTCAGCCGTACTATAGGAACGCATAGCCTGTTCACTCTGTTGTACCACCTGTTGCACATAGGGGGTGGAAGCGGCGTTGGGATTTTGGTTAAGGTACAATTCCAGGGTACGCATCAGGTTGAGGCGGGCCTTCATGGGAAATTCAGGAAGGGTCCACAGCGTGTCCTGGCGCGACATGTCGCGCTTTTGGAAGTCGTTGGTCAGCCCCGAAACGTAGTATTTTTGAATCATCTCCAAGCCTTTGTCCACTTCTCGTTGCGTGGCAAAGTCCACCACAGTATCTTGGCTATTAAGGAGCACATCGCGTTGTTTCGTCAGCATCTGGGACATGGAGTCGGCATAGGCCTTCACCTCCTCGGTGGTCACGGTGTCCTTTTCCATGGTGTTCCGATAGTTCTGGAGCGACTGGGCATAACGTTGTTCAAGGCCGTCGGGTTCAATATAGGTATATTGCACCACTTCATAAGCCGTCAGCATCAGACAACCTATCAAGGAGATAAGGATACAACATAGGAAGGCCTTCGCGAAAGAGAGCCGACCGGCAAAGTGTTCCTTGAATTCCTTCACGCCGCCATGGAGCAGCAGCACATACAATAATATGAGCGCGATGCTACCTGCCGCCGGATTGGAAAACTCCAAGTGTCGGGCCACCATACGCACCACTTCAAAGAGGATGGCGGCAGCACCGAACAAGAGCCCCCATTTAAGGCATATGGTCCATAGTTTACGGTTATTCATATTAGGAGGGGGTTAGTCTTTTTGGGGACAGCAGAATTCTGTCAGCACGCCACCGGTAGCCTTCGGGTGGGCAAAGCCAATCATCAATTGCTCAGCTCCACAGCGCGGGGCCTTGTCGATAAGGCGGATCTCCTTTTCGGCAAGTTCGTTGAGTGCTTCAGCGGTGTCAGGTACGGCAAAAGCCACATGATGCAGTCCCTCACCCTTGTTTTCCAGGAATTTGGCAATGGTACTCTCCTCACAAGTGGGCTCCAACAATTCAATCTTGGTCTGTCCCACCTTGAAAAAGGCAGTCTTTACCTTTTGGTCGGCCACCTCTTCAATATTATAGCATTTGAGGCCGAGAACTTGCTCGTAATAAGGGATGGATGCTTCCAAACTTTTAACAGCAATAGCGATGTGTTCGATGTGTGAAATATTCATGATATTAAGAATTATTAGTTATTAGTCTCGATTATCATCATGCAGTATTTTGGTATGATGCCTGACAAGATGTATGGTTATCAGCAGCACGGTAGCGGTGCAGAGTATCCATAGGGAAGGGCGCAGCCAGAACTGCAAGGGTTCGCAAGCAAGGGTATGCCGGTGCATCACAATAAGCAGCAGGTAGGCAGTGAGGGTGTACGTGAAATGTGTATTAAGGCTGTCGGCAACCTGTACGCGCGTGTTGCGACCGGATGTGCCCTTGGGCGTTGTGCTGAGCGTATAGGACCGCTGGAGCAGCCCCGACAAGGACACCAAAATGGCAATCACACTCACCGTGATGCAGAAACTTCGATAATGCCAGTGCGACACTTCTGCATAGAAATCCTGATTTGTGAACAAAACGGCAAGCACGGCTATCAAGAAGATAACCACCGGTATCTGACCTCTGAACTTGAAGAGTTGGTTACCAGAATTCTCAAATTCCTGCACTAATGCCATAATAAATATTTAGGACGGCAAAGATATAAAAAAAAGACTTTCCCTGAAGGGAAAGTCTTTTTTTGTCAAAACAAAAATTATTAACCTCTTTTCTCTTTGATACGGGCCTTCTTGCCAGTAAGATTTCTGAGGTAATAAATACGGGCGCGACGAACCACACCACGCTTGTTCACGGTAATACCGGCAATCATAGGCGTGTCGAAACGGAAAACTCTCTCCACACCGATGCCGCCAGAGATCTTTCTTACTGTGAAAGTGCTGTTGGTTCCCTGACCTTTAATTTGCAATACTACGCCTTGGAATTGCTGGATTCTCTCTTTGGAACCCTCCACAATCTTATAGGATACGGTAATGGTATCACCGGCTTTAAACTTCGGAAACTCATTCCTCGTAATGAAATTGTCCTCTACGTACTGAATCAATTCGTGTTTCATCTCTCTATATCTTTTATTTTTATTCAATATTTTAAGGCTGCAAAAATACATTTTTTTTTGCTAAAATTCTTTTCTTGCCGCTATTTTTTTTATTATAGGTTTCTGGCGTTTATATATAGTTCATAATGTTTTGTATAATAAACACATAACATAATATCAACAATAGATCAGCAATATCCAAACAACATTATAAAAAAGAAGAAACATCCACACAGGGCATATATTTTGGGAAAGTTGTCAAAGATTTTTGCATATTTGCGTTTCAAAAGGATCATATATGGAGACAGTAAAACCAAGTTGGGATGCCTCGGCATGGAGCATAGGGTTTGTGCGGGCCCAGAAGCCATACAACCACGTATCCATCAAGCAATTGAGACAATCCGTATTCTTTCACACGCAGCAAGTGGTAGAGGCTGGCGGATACTTGACGGCAGACAATCGGGAGGTGTTGTTGTCGCTGAGCGAGGAGACCATCCGGGGCACGTGTTTCTACGCGGCCAAGATGGAAGCCCAAGCGTCTGTGGAGCATTACGACACCCACATTGAGGTAGTGTCCCGCGACTGTCTGGCCTTTGCTAGCAATCTGGTGTCGGAGGGGTGCGATGAGGTTTGCGTGCTGAACATGGCAAGTGCCACCTCTCCAGGAGGTGGTGTGCTGAATGGCGCTGGAGCACAAGAGGAGTATCTGTTCCGGTGCAGCGACTATTACCGTTCATTGTACCAGTACGTGGACTATGGCATCATGTTTGGGGTGGCGCGCGCCGCGGAGTCGTATCCGATGCACCGCCAGCACGGGGGCATTTTCACACCGAAAGTGACAGTTTTCCGCGACACGGAAGCGCGAGGCTATGCGCTGCTCGACAAGCCCTTCCAAATTAACCTTATCGCGGTGGCTGGCATTAACCATCCACCCACTATCATGGAAGAGGGCGAAGTCTGCATCGACCCGAAGGTAATGCCTACTATATATAATAAGGTACACACCATCTTCCGGATAGCCCGAAAGCATCGGCAGAAGACCTTGGTATTAGGAGCCTGGGGTTGTGGTGCCTTTGGCAATCCGCCGAGGCACATTGCCCGTATATTTAAAGAGACACTGCAGGAGCCAGAATTTGCCGGCACGTTTGCACAGGTCTATTTTGCCATCAAGGGCGGTCCGAACGGCGGCAATTATACCCCTTTCGCAGAAGTCTTCGGGCAATAACGCCACGGGTTACTGGCACTCTTTCGCGAATTGCAAAAATTCGCCATCCACACCCAACATTTCCGCAATCGTCAAAGCCTCCTTCGGCACTTCATCATCGGCGGTCTCCACCAGCGAATAATCCATATAGTCGCTGAGGTTGTGGACTGTCACTTTTTGCATATTACCGACCGTCAAACCTTTCACGCGCAATCTTCTGCAAGTGGCCTCAACACCCCCGTAGTGGGTCGTTATCACCGCGGTAATGCCCAGTTGGCGGGCAATTTTGACAAAAGCGCTAACCAATCGTTTGCCTTCCTCGGGGTTGGTGGTTCGGGCAAGTTCATCTACAAGGGCCAGCACACTAAGTCCCTCCCGACCAGTACGGATGATGTGGTCCACGGTCAATATCTCTGTGGCAAAAGAGGAGAGTCCGCTCAGTTCCGACTGGTTGTCGCCAATGCTGGTGATCACCTCGTCCACTACAGCCATAGTCGCCGAAGTTGCTGGTACAAAAAATGCAAACTGGAACAGATATTGCGCCAAGGCCAGTGTCTTGAGCAGCACTGACTTGCCAGCCATATTGGCGCCCGTAATCAGGACTGTTTCGCGAGCAAAGCGGATATCCACTGGTTGAAAACGTTTCCCTTGTTGGGAGAGTACTTCTGCCACCTGCGGATTGAAAAGCTGCTTGCATTCGGTATAATTTGCGATCTGAGGACGGCACGCATGCCACTGTTCTGCCAGTGCAGCCTTAGCCATCACCACATCAAGATGCGCCAGGGTCTCCAAGTTGCGGCTCAACGCTTTGCGATACTCCCCCACCCTTTGGGTCAGCATGGCGCGAATGGCATCTTCCTCCTGTTCTTCCCGGAACATCAAAGCGGCCTTTTCTTCCGGTTCCTCACACTTTTTGAGTTGCTCGCGCAATTCAGACAAGGTCTCGCTATAGGCCGAATAGATGTAAAAATGAGGAATACCCGTGCGTTCGGGATCCAATATGTCAATCAGGCCATCCACATCATCCAGCGGAAATTCGGAACAAGCCATTGAACTTAAGGCTGACGCTATTGTACGACTGATGATGGCTGTCTTCTTAATTTCAAAGAATTGTATATCATCCAACACAGCGCCATTTGCCATTTGCGCCACCGTAGGGCGAATGTCATTCAATTGGCGCAACTGCTCAGTCATACTCCGAATAGGGTTCTGATTTTCCCCCACCTTCCGGAGAGCCATCATTGACTCCACCAAGTCCAGCTCATGCTGCAAAGTCTCAACATTCGTCAGGAAGGGCATATCCATAAGGCCGGCTCGTCCGAGTGGCGACACAATCTGCATTCGATCATACACATAATGAATAGCAGGATGCTCTTTTATCACATTCTTGAATCTCATACTCTCAACAATCTAACAAGCGGCAAAGATAATGATTTCTACGATAGAAAATTCGGATTTACACTCCTGAATTCTGCAATTTGGACATCTTGGCCAGACAGAAGAGTTTGTAAGCATCGAGGAGACGCAAGGTTGGGAAGGTGTGCAGCCACCATTCCATTGGAAAATGCAGCATGTGGTAGCAGAGGCGGCAAAGAGGCAGTAGTCCTCGTTTTTGAAAATAGCGGTAGGTTCGTAGCAGAGAACTTTCTTCCCAGAATTGGTCAGGAATCCGGTTTTCGTCCATCAGTCGGGCCAGATTGGCTATGGCGGTTCGGGTCTTTTGCAAAAATTGTTCATTGGTGTCCAATCCGTCATGAAACAGTGGGTTGTCAATGTGGATCACCGGAATCTGCTGCTGTTGTAGTTGATAGCCCCAGAATGTATCCTCATACCCATAGGAATCGAACGACTCATCAAAGCCGTTATGTTCAAAGGTAGAACGAGAAATCAAAATATTAAACGGGGTAAATGACTTGTAGGGGGCTTGGTTTCGTTCTTTGGCGAGACGGCACTCTCTCTTTTGGCCGTATTTCCAACGTAGTCGGCGAGCGTATTCAGGCTTGTCGCCACGATAGACGAGCCCACCTGAGACAACAAATCGTGTCGGAAGCGTGGGATGCGCCTGCAAAAAGTCCGTATATTGTTTCAAATAAGTGGGAGAGGCCACACTGGCATCGCAATCCATCATGATGAGCAGGTCGTTTTGTGCATGCTGTACCAACAGGTTACGAGTGGCGGATCGTCCGCGGTTGGTTTGATTTTGCAAGTAGGTAACTTCTTGATTTTCAGACAGTGATGCATTTTTTCGGCGGATATTGTCATCGGGAGATGCATCATCCAGCATAATCAGTTCGTATGGGTGATCCGAGGAGTGTGGCAAATCTTGTGCATGTATCTGTTCCAGTAAATTATTCACCAGATTCGTGACATCCACATTATATATAGGGATCAGGATAGAAATCATTACAATCCGGAATCCATCAGTTTGCCATCTTCGATCAGGATTGTACGCGATGGGAACTTATTGATCATGGGAAAGTTGTGGGTAGCCATCAAAATAGTAGTACCCGTTTGGTTGATATGGTTAAATACTTGGAAGATCTCTTCTGCCGTGATAGGATCGAGGTTGCCGGTAGGTTCATCGGCGATGAGCATATCTGGATTGTTGAGCAGGGCGCGGGCAATGCAAACGCGTTGTTGCTCGCCACCTGACAGTTGGGAAGGCAGTTTAAAGTCCTTCGTGCCCAATCCAACAATTTCCAGCACTTCTTCGCAGCGGTCTTGCATAGCTTGTTTGTTTTTCCATTGGGTGGCGCGCAGCACGAACATCAGGTTATCGAGGACAGTTTTGTCGCTCAGCAGCTGATAGTCTTGGAACACCACACCTATCTTCTTGCGCAATTCAGGGATCTGTCGGTTTTTAAGATGTAGCAGGTCATAGCCCAGCATAGTGGCTTCGGCACCTTCGGGTTTCAGTTCTGCTATGAGAGTTTTGAGAATCGAAGACTTGCCGCATCCTGTCTTGCCAATCAGGTACACGAACTCGCCTTGCCGTATGGTAAAGGAGACATTTGTGAGGATACGAATTTTCCTATGGGCTATATTGACGTTTTTGAACGATATCATCACGTCTTTCAGCTGGTTATCATAGGGTTCCACCTTGGATTCAGTTGCATTGGCGGATGATTCCGTTTGTGGGGTCTCGTCCATAGTTTCCTCAGGCGTAGTGTTGAGGGTGTCGGGCTCTTGGGATTGATTCTGGTCCATAGCATTGTGTTTTATAGGGCGTTACCTTTTAAGCATCGATATTGGCATAGGTTGCATTTTGTTCGATAAACTCGCGGCGCGGGGGTACTTCATCGCCCATCAGCATAGAGAACACCCGGTCGGCCTCAGCGGCATTCTCGATGGTAATCTGTCGCAATGTGCGGTGTTCGGGATCCATGGTAGTACTCCAGAGTTGTTCTTCGTTCATTTCGCCAAGACCTTTGTATCGTTGCACGTGCACCTTTGAATCCTCGCGATCGCCGGCAGCCTCAGTCGTGTACTGGGCACGTTGTTCTTCGGTCCAGGCGTATTTCTTGTACTTGCCCTTTTCGATGAGATACAACGGAGGGGTGGCGATATAGACATGGCCTTGTTCTATCAGCTCGCGCATGTAGCGGAAGAAGAAGGTCAAGATCAGGGCTGCGATATGGCTGCCATCCACATCGGCATCGGTCATAATAATGACTTTATGGTAGCGGAGTTTTGAGATATTGAGGGCTTTGCTATCCTCCTCGGTGCCGATAGTCACGCCGAGGGCGGTATAGATATTCTTGATTTCTTCGCTTTCGAAGATGCGGTGTTGCATAGCTTTCTCCACATTAAGGATCTTACCTCGGAGGGGCAGGATAGCCTGGAAGTGGGCATCGCGGCCTTGCTTGGCGGTGCCGCCTGCGGAGTCGCCCTCCACGAGGAAGAGTTCGCACTTGGTCGCATCCTTGGATGAGCAATCTGACAGTTTCCCGGGCAGGCCGGAGCCGCTGAAGGCGGTCTTGCGCTGCACCATCTCACGGGCCTTGCGGGCAGCATGACGCGCTTGGGCGGCCAACACCACCTTGTCCACAATATTGCGTGCATCCTTGGGGTTCTCCTCCAAATAGTTGGTCAGCATCTCGCCCACCATCTGGTTGACGATACCGGCCACTTCACTGTTGCCGAGTTTTGTCTTGGTCTGTCCCTCGAACTGAGGTTCCGCCACCTTCACGGAGATGATAGCCGTCAAGCCCTCGCGGAAGTCATCACCGGAAATCTCGATGTGGTTTTTCTCCAGCTTGTCGAGCATCTTGTTATCATCGGCATATTTCTTCAGCGTACGGGTAAGGGCGGCGCGGAAGCCGGTAAGGTGTGTGCCTCCCTCAATAGTGTTGATATTGTTGACGTAAGAATGGATATTCTCCGTAAAAGAGTCATTATACTGCATGGCCACCTCCACAGGCACTCCTGATTTTTCTCCTTCTATATAGATAGGCTTGGAGGTTATTTTGGCACGCCCTTGGTCGAGGTATGTGATAAAGTCGCGCAAACCTTCTTCGGAATAGTATTCATGAAGGGGGTGTTTGCCATTCTCGTCTGTCTTGCGAAGATCTTCAATGGAGATATGGATTCCTTTGTTCAGGTAAGCCAGCTCTTTCAGACGGTCGGAAAGGCGTTCAAAATCGTACACGGTGGCATGGAAAATGGTGTCATCGGGCAGGAAAGTGACCTTAGTGCCGCGATAATCGCTATCGCCCACCACTTTCACGGGATAGAGGGGTTTGCCGAAGGCGTACTCTTGCATATAATGCTTGCCCTCGCGGAACACTTCTGCGGTCAGGTGCTGTGAGAGGGCGTTCACACAGGAGACACCCACACCATGCAGACCACCGGAGACCTTGTAAGAGTCCTTGTTAAACTTACCTCCGGCATGGAGTACGGTCATCACGACCTCCAAAGCGGAGCGTTTCTCCTTCTCGTGCATGTCGGTAGGAATGCCACGGCCATTATCGAGCACACTAATGGCATTACCTTCCAGGATTTTCACTTCTATATTGGTACAGAAACCCGCCAGAGCCTCGTCGATGGAGTTGTCCACCACCTCATTCACCAGATGGTGCAGACCGCGCTCACCCACATCGCCAATATACATGGCCGGGCGCTTCCGCACAGCCTCCAGTCCTTCCAATATCTGAATATTACTTGCGCTGTAGGTCTCCTCTGTAGGTTGTTTCTTGTCTATCTCACTCATTTTCAATTACATTATTAATGGTTAAAAAACGTGCAAATATACGATTTTTTTTAAAACTCCAAACCACTTTTGGCCCTGAAAACAACCTTTCAAAGCATAAAAAAGCGGGGTGCGTTCCAAAAGCACACCCCGCAATTTGTGTCATAACACGACAATTGTTATCCGATTTCAATCATACGGGACAATTTCTGTTCTTCCTTGCACATTTTGGGCAAAGTAACAAACAGGACACCATTTTCCACCTTTGCCGAGATATGTTCTTTGTCCACATCGTCAGGCAGCGTATAGCTTTGTTCATAATTGGAATAGGAGAATTCGCGACGCAGGTAGTGATGTTTCTTCTCGCTTTCCTTGTGTTCCAACTTGTTCTCGATAGCAATGTTCAGATTGCCATCATCATTGATGCTCACGCGGCAGAATTCCTTTTTGATGCCCGGTGCTGCGACTTCCATCAGGTAAGACTTCTCATCTTCCTTCACATTGACTGCCGGTGCTGTGGTATAGGCACGAGGCATAAAGTCGTTGCTCATGAAATCATCAAATACTGTCGGAAACCAACTGTTTTTAAACATTACAGGTAACATAATACACCTCCATTTTTTAATTGTTAATACTTATTTTATCGTGGCCGGATCTTTATTTTGATCAGCGGCCGATGATTAAAAAGCAAAGGGTGTGCCAGGAGTCGTTGTGCGACAATATGGCAGAAAAAGGCGACAAAATGACATAAAATAATTGTATTTTTGCCCGCAGTATTCTAAATTACATGGCGCAATGACTTTAAAGCAGAAATACGACTATATAGTTGACTATTTCGAGGAGCATCAGCCCGATGTTGCTTCGGAGTTGCATTATCAGGATGCATTTCAGTTGCTGGTTGCCACCATATTGGCGGCGCAGTGCACTGACAAGCGGGTGAACATGGTCACGCCGGCCTTGTTTAAAGCCTACCCCACTCCTGAGTCGATGTCGAAGGCCACTGTACCGGAGCTTCTGGCCTACATTTCGTCCGTATCCTACCCAAACAGCAAAGCCGACCATTTGTCGAAGATGAGCCGGCTGTTGGTAGAGCGTTTCGGGGGTGAGGTCCCCGACACCATGGAGGGGCTCACGCAGTTGGCCGGGGGGGGCAGAAAGACTGCCAATGTGGTGTTGGCTTTCGCGTTTGGCAAGGCTGCCATGCCGGTTGACACGCACGTGTTCAGGGTTTCGCACCGCCTCGGGCTCGTGAAAAATGCGCCCACACCAGAGGCAGTGGAGCGGCAACTATCGGACCATTTCCCGGAGGAGTACATCTCCAAAGCGCATCACTGGCTATTGTTGCACGGCCGGTACATCTGCACCGCACGCAAGCCCAAATGCACGGAATGTCCTCTGACAACTATTTGTACGGAATTCAAAAAATCAAAGCACTAACAGGGTTCCTCTGTACACGAGAGGTTTTCCCATGCCATTGGTGCAGTGTATCATCCATGAATACACCTCATTGACGGGCAGTTTGCCGCGCACCTTGCCATCCCACCTAAACTCTTTGTCTTGGGATACATAAACCAGTTCTCCCCAACGGTCGTAAATAGCAATCTCAAAGGAAATCCAGTCGCCTGACATGATGATGGGGATATAGAATTCATCGTTCAGTCCATCGCCATTGCTGGGTGTTATGCTGTTGGGCAGGCGCAGGGGGTATTCGCAAAAATCGATCTTAAAGGCGGCATCTTTCTGGCATCCATAGCCTGAAGCGGTGACTGTATAAGTACCCGCCATAGTCACATGGATAATCGAATCGGTCTCACCTGTACTCCACAGATAATCAGGCAGAGAGCTGTTCACAATCAAGTCGCACTCGTTATTGTCGCAGAAGGGGTCCTCGGAATACTGTGCGATGGAGGCAAAGATTTGCGACACTGACAGGAAGAGATGCACAATGCTGTCACAACCATGAATGGTGGTCAGCTGTTGGGTCTGATGCAGCAATTCGACATCCTGGGTGGCTGCGGGCGACACGGAGAAACCGTTTTTGTTATAACCTTGTCCCTGGCAAACGGTATCATACAGATTAGTGACATAGGCAGGATGGATTTTGACAATGATAGCGGCGGTGTCAGGGAATGCATTGCGGGTTTTAATCTGATACCAGACGGTGTCCATGCCGTTATAGCCCTGAGCGGCCGTATAGTTCACCATAGTGCCCATCATGGAAGCCTCACCGTGTGCCGGTTGTCCAACTAACTCGATGGAAACCCCGAAATTGTCGGTCAAGAGCCGCTCGTCAATGGAGTCGTTCAATGTCGGATTGATAGAGAAAGAGCCCTCTTGGCAGATCTCCTTATAATCATTGACGGCAGTAGCAGGAGGCAACACTTCCACATGAATGGTCTTGGGGCAGGAAATCATCGGGGAAAACCAGATGTCGTCCAAACCAAAATCGTTTCCATTGGCCACGGTATTAAGGTTTATAATCTTAATGGTTACCGTATGATCATTATAACCGCTCTCCCAGTCGAAGGCGGCCATATACCAATTCCCGTACTGCAAATCGGCATAAAATTCTTGTCCCACCTGATTGTTAACCACGAACTGCAGGTGCGCCACCTGTTCAATGGGCATCGCTTGATTATTGACTGTCATCACATAGCAGGAAAAGCGGTATTTGGTACTCGGGGTGATGTTGATGGTCTGTTGCCACACAGCCATATTGGCAGTAGCGTTACCATTGACCACCATATAATGCCCAGAAGGGGTGCCATAGGTATGGTCGTAGCAGGAACTGCAGAAATTGGAATGGACATTGTGTGCCACGGAAGTGATGGCATAGACGCCCTCGTTCCATACAGATGTGGCATTATAGATATAATTGCTAGTAAATCCGGTATTGCCCGCTTCAAAGTTACCGTTTATGGACATTGTGCTATCCGACTCATAATATTTTCCCAGAGCGGTATAATCGGTTGACACCATCGGAGCCACTATCTGCCATGGGCGGGTATAGAAGGAGCCATACTGATTATTGGGAATCCACTCATACTCTTCCATGCCGGAGAGTTGAATAAGCACCGAGTCGCCAGGCAGAATCATAGTATCCTGAGCGGTGCTATGAAAATCGCCACATGAGTTTTGAGCCTGCCCCATCGGAACGAGCCATAGGAGACAAAACAGGGATAGGACTATATAGCGAAAGAATTGCTTTATCATGTCATTCCATTTTTTATTAAAAGCGCAAAAATAAAAATTATTTTTCATAACAGAAGGGATTTGAAAAAAATGTTTTATATTTGCACCCCGTATTTAAAACAATAAACATGAAGATAGGTTTTGATAACGGGAAATATCTGAAAATTCAGTCAGATCACATCAAAGAGCGCATAGCGCAATTCGGGCACAAGCTTTATTTGGAATTTGGCGGGAAGTTATACGATGACTTCCATGCCAGTCGTGTATTACCTGGATTTCAGCCAGACAGCAAATTGCGAATGTTAACCCAGCTGCAGGATGATGCGGAGATTGTCATTGTAATCAGTGCGGTGGACATTGAAAAGAATAAGGTCAGGGGGGATTTAGGCATCACGTATGACGAGGATGTATTGCGGTTACGAGACATTTTCATTGCGCGCGGTTTCATAGTCAGCGGTGTGGTGATCACCCACTACAACGGGCAGGCCAGTGCCATTGCCTATCGTCAGCGGCTGGAGCGCATGGGCATCAAGGTTTACTATCACTATCTGATTGAAGGGTACCCTACGAATGTGGATTTGATAGATTCGCCCGACGGGTTTGGTCGCAACGAGTATGTGGAGACCAGTCGCCCGTTGGTGGTGGTAACGGCGCCGGGTCCTGGCAGCGGCAAGATGGCCGTATGTCTTAGCCAGCTATACCAGGAGAACGTGCGGGGCGTCAAGGCCGGTTATGCCAAGTTTGAGACCTTCCCTATCTGGAACCTGTCCTTGAAACATCCTGTCAACATTGCGTACGAGGCTGCCACTGCCGACTTGGACGATGTGAATATGATCGACCCCTTCCATTTGGAGGCATACGACAAGATGGCGGTGAACTACAACCGCGACATTGAGATTTTCCCTGTTCTAAATGCGATCTTTGAGGGCATCTATGGCGAGAACCCTTATAAGTCACCCACCGACATGGGGGTAAACATGGCTGGCTACTGTATTTCTGACGACGAGGTGTGTTGTGAGGCCTCCAAGGACGAGATCATCCGCCGCTATTTCACGGCGTTATGCAATGTGTTGGACGGCAAATCCACCGAGCAGGAGGTAAACAAGATTTCGTTACTACTTAAGCGAGCTCAGATTACCACTGACGATCGGAAGACCATCATTGCAGCGCGTCAGCGCAAGGAGGAGAGCGGAGTAGCTGCTTCCGCCATAGAGCTCGCCGATGGCACCATCATCACGGCCAAGACCAGTCCGCTTTTGGGACCGAGTGCAGCCCTGCTGCTGAATGCCACCAAGCACCTGGCCGGCATTGACCACAGCGTAAAGCTTATCCCGCAGGCCATGATTGAGCCCATCCAGAAGACCAAAGTCAACCTATTGCACGGCCATAATCCTCGTCTTCATACCGATGAGGTTTTAGTGGCGCTTTCCATGCTCAGCCTGAACGATGAGAACTGCAAGAAAGCTTTGGAATGTCTGCCACAGTTAGAGGGCTGCCAGGTGCACACCACTGTCATGCTTAGCGAAGTGGACCACAAAATTTTCAAGAAATTGGGTATCGGGCTCACCTGCGAGCCTGTCCGCAAAATGAAGTAAAAAAAAGAGAGCCGCTTGGCTCTCTTTTTTTTACTTCATTTTAAACTTCATACTACTGTTTCATGAAGTTCTTGGTCACCACGCCGCTGTTGGTCGTGACGCGCACGTAGTACATGCCG
>CALDIA010000035.1 GCA_937901455.1 uncultured Bacteroidales bacterium
ATTCGATCCCCGCGCCAACTACGAGCAGACCCAACAAGCGGTAGGCTATGTTGAGCGCAAAAAGGCCACCCAGGCCGATTACGACCGTATCGGCTTTATGTCTGGGCTGGAAGTGCACCAGCAGTTAGCCACCAAAGAGAAACTTTTCTGCCGTTGTCCGGCAGGCATCTTCCAGAAGCCAGACGAATACGATGCGGAGTTGTTGCGCCACATGCGTCCCACCCTTTCAGAGATGGGTGAATACGATGGTACAGCGCTCATGGAGTTCAAGACCCGCAAGAATATTGTGTATCGCATTGCACATCGCACTGCATGTACATACGAAGTGGACGACACTCCACCGTTTCCCATTAACCCCGAGGCGTTGCAATATGCCCTTGAAATTGCTCTTGCCTCCAAACTCAAGATCGTCGGCGAGGTGCATATTACCCGTAAACAGTATCTTGACGGTTCCATCCCGACAGGTTTCCAGCGCACCGCCATTCTCGGCATCGATGGCGAAATCCAACTCAAACATAAGAAAGTGCGTCTGATCCAGCTTAGTGTGGAGGAGGATGCCTGCCGTGAGGTGTCTGATATTGGCCACACCCGCATTTACCGTACTGACCGATTGGGCATGCCGCTCATTGAGACGGTGACCTATCCCGATATGGTGAATCCCGATGAGGTGGAAGAGGCCTGTAACTATATCCGCTTCCTGAACCGCAGCACTGGGCGCGTGCGCACGGGTATCGGTGCAGGCCGTGAGGATGTGAACGTGAGCTGCAAGGGCGGCACCCGCATTGAGGTGAAGGGCGTTTCCCATACCAAATGGATACCCGAAGTGACCCACGTGGAATGCTTCCGCCAGTGGTCGCTGCTCGCTATACGCGACCAACTCGTAAGCCGCATCAAAAAGGAAGATTGGAAGATGTCGTGTATGGAACTCGATCCCAAAGTTTACCATTTCTATTTTGATCCTATCACCGATGCCATCAAGCGCGGCGAGAAAGTTTATGCCGTTAATTTGCCCCAGTTCGCCGGCCTGTTGTCGCACTTTACACAACCAGGCCATCCGTTCTATAGCGAGTTTGCAGACAGGCTGAAAGTTATCGCTTGCTTAGAGCGCCCGAATATGGCCACAAGCGAGGATTTGGAGGATGTGGTCAGCCGCAGCGTCTTTGACAAGGCTGCCAAGGCTATGAATGCCAGTGATAACGATGCTCAGATTATTTTCTGGGCTCCTGAAGATGATGTGAAGACCGCCTTGGAGACCATAGAAGAACGAGCCCTGATGACTTTCGATGGGGTGCCCTTCGAGACCCGCAAGGCTTTGGCCGATGGCACCACCATCTTCGAACGCGTGTTGCCTGGCGCCGACCGTATGTATCCCGACACCGACTCCGCACCCATCCCGTTGAGCGCCGACTATATAGAAGATTTGCGCAAAAATGTGCCCGATGCCGTCTCCGACCGCTATGCACAAATGGTGGAGTGGGGTGTGCCTGAGGATTGCTTCAAATACATCTTTACCCATAATTTCTTCCCTATTATCAAGAAGATAACCGACGACTTGGGCTATTGCCCCAAATATCTCGGCACTTTCTTCGGGCATCGCTTGAAACATCTGCATGGTCAATACGGCATGATTCCGTTCTGCACTTGCAAGATTTACGATCTTTTTGTCTTCTTGAAAAAAGAGAATCTGGACAAGGCCATTGCCGCCGATTTGCTGAAACTTATGTTTGAACACCCGAACGCATCTTTCGAAGAACTTCTGAAACTTACGGGGTTCGCCAAAACAACGAAGCAAGAGCTCATGGATCACATGCTCAAAGTTGCCGACTCTTTCCAACAGCGTCGCCATCGTCCCGTTGAAGATGGCTCTGACCTGCGGAACACTATGCTCGGTAGCGTACGCGCCTTGGCCATTGGCAATGTCTCATTCACTGAACTGGCCAGCGAGATAAAAACCTTATAAACCGATAATCAATCTGTAGAGACGCAATACATTGCGTCTCTACAACAAATAATAATGTATATGGACGATAAAACCACATTTCAAGGATATAAAGGAAGAGCATTAGAGATGCTCAAGAAATATGATGTTCATGTGTGGGACAAGGCCGAAGTGGAGACCACCCGCGGTCATTTCTCCGGCAAAATCCTACCGCGCGCCGAAAACACCGATGACATCCACATCGTGATGAAGGTGGCTACTGGCTACAACATCGGTATCGACATCGACACGGTTACGGACATGAAGGGCGAGCGCGACCCGCAGCCCGTCTTCAAGATCCCGGAGAAAGAGTTCCCCTACACGCCCGGTCTGCCGCACGTGAAGCTTTTAGGCACCGGCGGCACCATTGCCTCTCGCCTCGACTACCGTACTGGAGCCGTGATTCCGGCCTTCTCACCCGGCGAACTCTATGGCGCCGTGCCTGAGTTGGCCGATATCTGTAATCTGGATACTGAGAAAGTCTTCGCGGTTTTCTCTGAAAATATGTCACCTAAGGAGTACATGGCTTTGGCCAACAAGATTGGTGACGAAATCAAGGCCGGCATTGAGGGCATCGTGATTGGCCACGGCACGGACACCCTGGCGCACACCGCCACCGCGCTTACCTACATGTGCCAGAACCTGCCTATGCCGGTGGTGCTTGTCGGCTCGCAGCGCAGCTCCGACCGTCCGAGCTCCGACGCGGCGTTGAACCTCATGCATGCCATGACGGCCGCTGGCCACGGTGACATCGCCGAAGTGATGGTCTGCATGTTCGGACCCACCAGCGACGACTACGGCTTCCTGCACCGCGGCACGCGTGTGCGCAAAATGCACAGCTCCTACCGCTCCACGTTCCGCACCATCGGCGACACGCCGTTAGCCACCGTGAACCGCAAGGACGGCGTGCAGCCCATCAAGGAGGTCTATAACCACCGTCGCCACGGCGAACAGCACCGCAAGGTGGAAGTCATCACCAACTACGAAGACTACAAGCGCAGCATCGCCCTCAACGACCCCAACGTCACCCGCATTGTGCCAACGTTCGACGACCGCGTGGCTATCCTCTATTATTATCCAGGCATGAAGCCCGATGTGCTGGACGCGCTCATCGACAACGGCTACAAGGGCATCGTGTGGAATGGCACTGGCTTAGGCCACGTCAACAAGGGTATGTTCGATGCCATCCAACGCGCCACTGACGCAGGCGTGCACCAGTACATGAGCGTGCAGACCATCTGGGGCTACACCCACATGTTCGTCTATGACACCGGCCGCGATATGATGGCACGCGGCATCATCCCCGCCGATAACATGCTGGCAGAGAGCTCTTACATCAAACTCGGCTGGGCATTGGGCCTCACTAAGGACAGCGGCCAGAAACGCGAGGACGTGAAGAGGCTGATGCTCACCCCCATCAACGACGAAATCACCAAGCGCGAACCCTACGACGGCTACTTGGTCTATCAGGGCGGCGTGCCAGAAGTCGAGGAGTTCGTGAAGAAAGTGAGGAAGTAATTAGTAATTAGTAATTAGTAAATTGTAGGGATGTCACAGAGTGGCATCCCTTTTGTGTATGATTTATGAAGATGTGGCGCGACTGTCTCTCATTTTTTCAATCATTTCCCCTCCGTGCCAATCGATAAAGTTGTTATTTTTGCCGCCCAAATGATGACGGTTGACAAACTCAGATTGCAGCTCTTCGCCAAGGAGGCTGCCCAATTGACTTCGCGGCTCCAGGACAGTTCCTTGCGCCCTTCTATTGCTATGGATGGCCTTACTGGTTCTTCCTACCCGCTGCTTGCCGCCCTGACGGTCCAGCAGGTGCCGCGCCCTCATCTGTTCATCGCCGCCTCCAAAGAGGAAGCAGCCTTCTTGTATAACGATATCGAACGTTTGCTTGAGGACAAGGACCTGCCCTTGCCCAATAAGCGTGTCCACTATCTACCATCCTCTTTCAAGCGTGCCCACACTTCCGACGAGCTCAACAACGCCAATGTCAAGTTGCGTGCCGAGCTGATCAACAAGCTCTCTCATCATGCTGATGGCGACCAGCTCATCATCACCTACCCCGAGGCTCTTGCCGAACGGATTGTGAACCAACAGTACCTAACCGACAACACCTTCCAGATCCAAACCGGACAGGAGATGCCTGTGGATATCTTCCTGCAATATCTTTATGATCTCGAATACCAGCAGGAAGACTTTGTGGTGGAGCCTGGACAGTTCGCCTGGCGCGGCAGCATCTTCGACATCTTTTCCTATTCTGAAGAGTATCCTTACAGAATAGAACTGGAGGGTGACAAGATAGACTCTATCCGTTATTTCAACCCCGAGACCCAACTCTCCATTGGGGAGGAGGATACTGTTCATATTATGCCGAATATCAGCAATATGGCTGTAGAGGAACAGCGAGTTTCCCTCTTTGATTTTCTACCTGCCAGCACGGTTCTATGGATGACCAGCCCGCAGGACATTGCCACGCAGATTGCCACCCTTTGCAAGAATGTTCGGGAGGAGTTGGCCGCCCGCCCACAGTCGTCAGAGCCCGATGCGCCCTTGACCCTGCCCGTGGAGGAACTTTTCATCACCAAGGCCCTCTTTGAGAAGGCGTGGAAACAGTATGCCCACTGTATCGTCAACGCGCCCGTCAAAACTGTCACCGAACTGACCCTTCACTTCGACATCAAGCCGCAGAACAACTTCGGCCGCAGCTTCGACTACCTCTTCCTCGAATGGATAGGGAATTGCGAGAAAGGAATGGAAAGTGTCTTCCTCTCAGAGAGTGCCTCCCAACTGGAGCGCCTCCAGAAAATTATGGAAGACCTGCTGGAGAAATACAATCGCCACAATGCCACCGAATACGACCTGCGACATCTATATACCCCTCTCCGCTATCAGCTGCATGAGGGCTTTCGCGACGAGGCACACAAAACAGCTGTCTATACTGACCATCAGTTCCTCGAGAAACAGGAACGCGTGGTTCTCCGCGACCGCTACAAGAAGAGCGAGTCCATAACCCTTAAGGAGATCTACGACCTGCAACCTGGCGACTATGTGGTGCATATCAACTTTGGTGTCGGTGTCTATCAGGGCCTTGAAAAGACGGAGATCAACGGCAAGGAGCAGGAGGTTATCAAGTTGACCTATCAAGGGGGCGACATTCTCTATGTGAGCATCCATTCGTTACACAAGATTAGCAAATATGTGGGCAAGGAGGGCACGCCACCTACGCTGCACCGGTTAGGCTCTGGCACATGGGAGCGCATCAAGGAGCGTACCAAGAAGCGTGTTAAGGCGCTGGCCATCGACTTGATCAAGCTCTACTCCGCCCGCAAGGCCCGCAAGGGGTTCGCCTTCTCGCCCGACAACTATCTTCAGACGGAGCTGGAGGCCTCTTTCATTTATGAGGACACCCCTGACCAGATTAAGACCCTCGAGGATGTCAAGAAGGATATGGAAAGCAACTGTCCCATGGACCGCCTCATTTGCGGCGATGTGGGCTTCGGCAAGACGGAGATTGCCATCCGCGCCGCCTTCAAGGCCGTCTGCGACAGCAAGCAGGTCGCTGTGCTCGTGCCCACCACCGTGCTCGCCTTGCAACACTACAACACCTTTCGCGACCGACTTGCCAACATGCCGTGTCGCGTGGAATATGTGAACAGGTTTAAGACTAATAAACAGATAAAGAGTACCTTGAAAGAGCTCGCAGAGGGCAAGATTGACATCCTCATCGGCACCCACCGCCTCCTGAGCAAGGATGTGGTGTTCAAAGACCTGGGACTCCTCGTTATCGATGAGGAACAGAAGTTTGGGGTGGCTGCCAAAGAGAAGCTGCGCGAGCTGCGGGTCTCGGTAGATACCCTCACTATGTCGGCAACGCCCATTCCCCGTACCTTGCAGTTCTCCCTGATCGGGGCGCGCGATATCTCTGTCATTTCCACGCCCCCGCCTAACCGCCAGCCCATCCAAACCGAGGTGCACGTCTTCGATGAGGAAATTCTCCGCGATGCCATCCAGTTCGAACTGGATCGCCATGGACAGGTCTTCTTTGTCCATAACAAGATACAGGATATCAAGGAACTGGCTGGATTGGTGCAACGCTTGTGTCCCACAGCGCGGGTCGTCGTGGGCCATGGCCAGATGGAGGGTGACGAACTCGAAAAGATTATGACCGACTTCATTGAAGGCCGCTATGACATTCTCATTTCCACTACCATTGTGGAGTCGGGCCTCGACATTGTCAACGCCAACACTATGATTGTCAACGACGCCCAGAACTTCGCCCTTAACGTGCTGCATCAGCTGCGCGGCAGGGTGGGGCGCAATAACCAGAAAGCCTACTGCTATCTCTTCACCAAGCCCTTTGATATGCTCAATAGTAACGCCCAAAAGCGCCTGAAGGCCATCGAGGAGTTCTCCGACATCGGTAGCGGCATCCAGATTGCCCTCCGCGACCTCGACATCCGCGGGGCTGGCGACATCCTTGGCGCCGACCAGAGCGGCTTCATCAACGAAATGGGCTACGAGATGTACCAGAAAATCCTCAACGAGGCCATCCAAGAGATGCGTGACGAGGAGTCTGAGGAGCTGGGCGACGACAAACCCGCCGACAACAGTGCCCTCCTCCGTCGCGAGTGCCTGATTGAGACCGACATCGAGGCGATGTTCCCCACCGACTACGTCAGCAGTGTCTCCGAACGCATGAGCCTATACAAAGAACTGGAGGCCATTCAAGAACTCGACAAACTCGACGACTTCCGCAAGAAGGTGGTGGACATCTTCGGACAGATGCCTGCCCAGACCGAGGAACTGATGCTTACGGTGCCACTCCGTCTGCTTGCGGGCGACCTGCATTTTGAGAAGGTGGTGTTGAAGAACAAGACCTTTATGGGCCATTTTGCCGGTAGTGCCAGCGCCAAATACTTCCAATCGGAGGAGTTCGGCCATGTGCTGGCCTTCATGCAGCGCAACCATCCCCTCATCCAGTTGAAGGAGATCAACCACCATCTCGTCTTCATCATCCATAATATCCCGACCATCCGGGCGGCCCTCCACTGGTTAGAGAAACTGAATGGTTACTTGAAGAGCCACGCCAACACCTTGTCTCCTGAATCATGATTGAACTGAATGAAGCTACCCGGCGGTTTGTTTCCGCCCATGCGGACGATGACGTGACGTGCCTGGCCTTGCAAACGCCGCCCGAAGGGGTGGACATTGCCTTCGCCCTGCAGCAGATCAAGGGGCGGCAGAAGGCCCAGGAGAAGCTACCCGACTACTACGCCTGTTCCGAGGTTCTTTACCCGCCGACCGTCAGCATGGAGCAGTGCTCCTCCACGGTCACGGCGCAATACAAGTCCTCGCTGGTCGCTGGTGACACGTTTGCCGACCTCAGCGGGGGATTTGGTGTGGACACACTCCACCTTGCCCGCCGGTTCCGCCAGGGCGTTTACGTGGAACCTGACCCTCGGTTGGCGGAGGTTGTGACGCACAACCTGGCGGTGCTCGGCGCGTGCCATGTGACGGTACTCATCCGCACCATGGAAGAGGCGTTGCCATTGCTGGAACCGTCAGATTGGCTCTATGTGGACCCATCGCGTCGCGACAGCCACGGTCGGAGGGTTATTGACCTGTCGCATTGCGTACCCGACGTGTTGGGTCACTGGCCGGAGTTGATGGCCAAGGCCCGCCAGGGCATCCTCCTGAAACTGTCGCCAATGCTGGATATCCGCCAGACCCTGCGCCAATTGCCCGATACCACCGCCGTGCAAGTGGTGGCCGCCCACGGCGAATGCAAGGAGCTGCTCTTCGTGGTTCGGAAAGAAAAGAACCCGCTGACCCTCACAGCCGTGAACTTGGAAACAGACGAGCCACGCTTCACCTTCACGATGGAAGAGGAAGAACAAGCCGCCCCGACCTGGGCCGACGGGGTAGGGAAGT
>CALDIA010000036.1 GCA_937901455.1 uncultured Bacteroidales bacterium
AAATGGATCGGTCTTGTTCCGGATCTGATTCTGTACCTGAGTGTTCTGGTTCTGCTCTATGCGCTGGGCATGGAGCTCTTCAGCGATGCTCTCCACGCGCGGGTTGGTGCCGGTAAGGATGAGGCTGTAGCCCCGCCGCGCCAACTCCTCGGCCAGCTCACGCCCCAATCCGCGCGAAGCGCCTGTGACCAATGCGTATGCGTTCGGTGTGCTCATCTCTTCAACCTATTCAATGTCTTTATGATAGCATCTGCGGCGGATGATGACCTCGCCGCCATATTTCTTCCATACCAAGGCCGCAGGATTGTCCTCCAACTGCTGGGAAGCAATGGCATACTGATATCCTTTTTGGAGGAATGCCTCGTGCAACTGCTTGTGATAGAGCACGTGGATGCCGCTGTTGAAGTACTCCGGCGCCACGCCCGTGAGGAACATGTCCACCAGATCGTTCTTGCGGCGTGCCTGCATGACATGCCACCAGCCGAAGGGAAAGAGCGACCCGCTGGCCTTTTGGAAAGCCTTGCTCAAAGAAGGCAAGCACATCGCGAGTCCTACAGGCTGGTCTTGATTGTCCACAATGAGCGACACCAAGTCGAGATCGGCAATCATGAAGTTGTTGTTGATTTCCCAGTCCACCTCTTCCTCTGTCAAAGGGATGAAATTGAAGATGTTGGCATAACTCCGATTCAGCAGTTTGAAGAACTCTTGCCCGTTATGGCGCAATTCTGCCATATTGCGGCTCGGTTTCAGGCGGACGTGGTATTTCTCTTTCACCATCTCACAAAGCCGGTTGAAGCGCTCCGGGATTTCGCCAACCGGTACTTTGTATTGGATATAGTCCACTTCCTTCTCGAAGTGCAGTTCGTTTTCCAGAATGGCAGGATAGTAAGGGTAGTTGTAGTCGCCCGTGATAGAAGGGACCTGGTCAAAGCCTTCAATCATCATAGCCTGTTTCTGCATGTTGGAGAAGCGAGAGGGGCCACAGATTTCGATCATGCCTTGTGTTTTGCCCCATTCGGCCACTGTGGTCAGCAGCAGGCGGGCCACCTCGGGGTTGTCGATGAAATCGATCCAGCCGAAGCGCACGCGCCGTTGGCCTTTGAGTTCGTTGCATTTACGGTTGACAATACCTGCCACACGCCCCACCACCTCTTGGCCGTCGTAGCAAAGCCAGTATTTGACGTCGCAAAACTGCAGGGCCGGGTGATGGTACATCTCTACAAGTTCTCCTTTTTCCAAAGCCGGAACATAGTAGGGACAGTTTCGGTACAGCTTTTTGGGAAACTGAACAAACTGTTTCTTCTCTTTCTTAGTGGTGACTTCCCGAATTTCCATAATTGGTTAGTGTTGAGATCAAGCCGCAAATATATAAATTATTTGGTTCGGCATGTGTTAAAAATACATATTTGTCACGCCTGTTAAGAATTCGCTTACACAGATGGCAGAATCACGTTCCATCGACTGCATTGAGTTTAAGCCCAACAACTTCGGAGTGGAGAAACTCTATTTTGATGTCCATCGAAGATTTGAAGTGGGGTGTCCCAGATCTCCTGAAAAGGATGTTGAAGATGATATAGTCGAATTGTTAGAAGATATAGACAACTTTTTGGAATTTCCTTGAGTTGACGTTTTTTTCATTGTTTTTTTTGTAGGCTGAAAAAACATGTTTACCTCAGCGCGGCGGCGCCGAGGATGGCGGCATCGTTGGAGGGGAGGTGCGAAAGTTCGAGTTTTACTTTGCCCTTGTAGAGGAAGAGCAGGTTCTCCTCGAAGTACTGGCGGAGCGGTTTCATGAGGATCTCGCCCACCTGTGTCGGGCCTCCGAAGAGGAAGATGCCCTCGGGTTCGGAGAAGGAGACGGCGTTGGCCAGGGCGAAGCCGAGCCAGTAGGCGGTCTTGTCGTAGGCGGCCAGTGCTGCCTTGTCGCCTCGGGCGGCCAGCTCGCCGACCTGCTTGCAGGTGATGGCCTTCTGCTCGTCGGTGGGCTCGGCGCCGTGTATCTCGGCGTAGGCCTCCAGGTAGTTGCGGCAGATGGCACCCGCGGCGGCGTAGGTCTCCAGACAGCCCACACGCCCGCAGCCGCACTTCCGGCCCTGCGGATCGACGATGACATGGCCTAACTCGCCCGCGAAGCCATGATGACCGTGCAGTACCTTGCCGTCAATGACAATGCCACTGCCCACACCTGTGCCCAACGTGTAGACGATGAAGTTGCTCATGCCCTTGGCACCGCCATAGACCAGCTCACCCAAGGCGGCGGCGTTGGCGTCATTGTCCAAGGCCGACGATACCCCCAAGGCCTCCGTGATCATCTCGCAGATGGGGATCCGTTCCTTGATGCGAAGGTTGACGGTGTTCTCCTCAATGCAGCCTGTCTCATAGCTGCTATTGGGCGAGCCGATGCCGACCCGCTCGATGGACTCCACGCCGCAGTCGGCCATGACCTTGCGGATGGCCTCCACGATGTCGTGAAGGTAGATGGCGGTTTCTGTGTAGTTCTGGGTGGGAAGGGTCTCCTTGCCCACAATGTGTCCGTCGTCGCGGACCAGTCCGATGACCGTGTTGGTGGCACCGATGTCGATGCCGATGGCGTAGGTATGCATAGTCTTAGCGTTTTATGTTTCGTTTGTTCAGGGCGGCCCTGTAGCGGGCGGCGTTTTGCGCATGCACTGCCGATGAGGCGGTGAAGTTGTGATAGCCGGAGAAATCCTCCTTGGCGCACATGTAGAGGTAGTCGTGATGACGGTAGTGCAGCACAGAGTCTAAGGTGGAGGCCTCCGGGATGCGGATGGGTCCTGGCGGCAAGCCCCGGTATTTGTAGGTGTTGTAGGGGGAGTCCACCTGCAGGTCGGCATTCAGGATGCGTTGCCGCGTGAAGTCCCCCAAAGCAAACTTGACGGTGGGGTCCGACTGCAGCAGCATGTCCTTGTGCAACCGGTTCATGTAGAGTCCCGCAATGATAGCCTTCTCAGCTGGCCTCCGGTTCTCTTCCTCCACGATAGAAGCCAATGTGGAGACCTCCACGGGGGTCAACCCGATGGAATCGGCCAAGGCGAGGCGTTCCTTCGTCCAGAACCTCTGATACTCCTTATACATCCGTTCGAAGAAGTCTTGGGCGGTGATATCGTAGTAAATCTGGTAGCTATTGGGGAGAAAAACCGCAGGCAACGTTTGTGCCGTAAGACCATATTGTCCCAAGAAGGTCGTATCTTGCAACAGCGTGGAGAGTTCTTCGGGTTCAAAATAGAATTTATCACTCACCTTTTTCACGAACTGGTCAATGGTGCGCACATTATTGAAGGTAAAGCTGACGGGATAGTGCTGGCCCCGTCGAAGCATGCGTACCATCTGTACATTGTTGGCGTGGGCAGGCAATTTATACTTGCCGGTCTTAGGGGTATTGAAGCGCATCAGCCGACACGTCCACTCAAAAGTTTTGGGGTTGCGCACCACCTGTTCATCACGAATCCCTTGTTGCAGCTGTCCCATAGTTTCCTGTGGTTGCACGATGACGTTCACCACCTCATCGCGTGGCTGGTTATCGGCAAAAAGCACATAAGCCGCAAAGCCGGCGAAGACGACGCCCAAACAGAGCAAGCAAATCAGAATCCACCATATCTTTTTCATAGCATGCAGCGCTAAAGCAGACGTTTGACAATTCGTAGTTTATGGGTATATTGATGTAGCTCATGGCAATAGATGCCAGTCTCGTCGATTGTATCGATGCGCACGCAACCGCTGGCATGGATGATTTTCTCTGGGCCAATGATAATGCCGGTGTGTACGATTTGTCCTTCATCATTCTCAAAGAAGGCCACATCTCCGGCACGGGATTCTTGGATAAAATCCACGGTTTCGCCGAGTTGCACTTGTTGGGAGGCATCGCGGGGAAGCTGTATGTCCAGGCAAGAGAATACGATCTGAACAAATCCAGAGCAGTCGATGCCGCCAGCCGTGCGCCCGCCCCACAAGTAAGGGGTATTCAAGAACTGATAGGCCGCCAGCAGGAGGCGTTCTTCTGGGGATTTCCGGGTATTCTGCCAATCGTTGAGACTGGGATCAGGTTGCGGAACGAGGTAGGAATGTCCTGCCAAGGAGAACCCACCATCCTTAGGCAGGGGGAATTGTGCACCCATAGGCACGGGGAAGACGGCTCCCTTTTCCACCTCCTCCACAAAACCCATCAGGGTTGGCACGCGGTAGTGGGGCTGTTGCCCATAGGTTTCAAATTCCTGTTCGGTCAGGGGAGCATGCTGTTTGTCACTTATCCAGCCCTCATAGCCGCAATCGGCAGTGGCAATTCTCAACCACCCGGCGGCCTTCTCCACCACTTCGTAGGTTTCCCCAAAAATCAGTTGGGAGACCATTTCTGCCTTGTGGAAGGGTTCAGCACGCATAGGCACCATCATCCACACACAAACACCGTATTCCATGACCGCGAACTTAGAATGGCAGGTCATCTGGCATGCCATTGTCAGTAAAGGTATCCTCTACAGGCATATTAGGGGATGTACCAGAGGGTGCAGGCGTCGGAGCATCCTGAGTGGCTGACGCATAGCTCATAGGCTCACCCACCGGAGGCGGGTAGTTACCTGGCACACCCTGCATTTGTATTTGCGGGCGCTCCAGTTTCCACGCCTTCACATCTGTGTACCACCTACCGTTGTATTCGCGAGATTCAATGTCAAAAAAGGCTGTCACCTCGTCGCCCTCGTTGAATTGGTTAAGCATATCCGCCTTGTCGCCCCACAAATTCATGCATATCTTGCGAGAATATTGCTCTTTTGTTTCGATAACAAATTCTTGTTTCATCCACTGATTGCCCGTCTTGCTTGTACCTTGCTGAGGGGCCAGCTTTGCTCTAAGAACGCCTGTAATTTCTAAAGACATAGTAGTTTATATTTTTTTCGATTTATGTTTATTTATCTTTCTTCCTGCCGAAAATGTTGATATAACGTCCCGGGTGCGCTTGGAAATCTTTCAACAGTGCATTCAGTTGCTCTACGGTGCTGTTGATATTGCGATAGAGGCTGTCGTTGTTCATCAACTGGCCCACGGAACCATCTCCTTGCTCAATCTTCTGCGTGATCTCATTCAGATTTGTGATCGTTCTCTGTGCATCGTTAATGAGCGTATTGACATTACTCTTGGCAATAGAGTCGGAGATATTGTCGAAATTTTGGATAATCGTATTGATTTTTGGCGTGGCGTCATTAAGGGTGGTGGCCAGCTCGTTGAGTTTGCCTACAGCGCTGGAGACCTTGGCCTCGTTATTGGCCAGCAGCCGGTTGAGATGCTGAGTTGAGGCTTCCAGATTGACAAGGGTGCTCTTGAGCATGAGAGCGCCATTCTGGTCATCCTCGGGGCGGAAAGTCTCCTTAAGGGAAAGCCCTATGGTATCCACGGAGGCGAGCACGCTTTGCAGTTGTGCTTTCAGGTCATCCAAACCATCGGTGAGTCCGCCGCCCTGCAATCCACAAGTCAGCGTGTCGCCGCTTCGGGCCATCTTGGTGGAGGTTCCCATAACCACATTGACAGCTACACCGCCCAGTACGTCAGTCTGGGCAACCAAAAACTTGGAATCGGATGGAATGTCTATTTTTTCCGTAACCAGAAACTCGGCGCAGATGCGGATGGGGTTGCTGCTCAGCAGGGAGATGTTGGTTACCTTGCCGATGGGGTAGCCGTTCAACAGCAGGTTAGTGCTTTCGTGCAGCCCGCCGACATCCTCAAACACGCCATAATAGTACTGCTTATGCCCGAAAATCTTGATGCCTTTCAGGAATTTGATGCCCACGTAGAGGATGGCCAGGGCGATGATGGCGAAGATGGCCACCTTGATGTTGCGGGCTGTGTTGTTGGCGTATTGCTGTTTTTTCTCTTTATTGCTCATGATCAGAGATTCTTCGTTTTTACTACTTTTATGCTGTTTATGCCAGTTTCTGTCCCCACTTGTAACAGGTATAGACCTGCGGGCCAATCTGTTATGTTGATAAGCCATTCGGATTGCCCATGAGAGGAGGCGTTATATATTTGCTGTCCCCACTGGTTAGATGCTGTAATGGTGTACATGGGGCTTTCGCTGCTGACGGTGATGCTGTTGTATGCAGGGTTGGGGCGGACGTTGATGATGTGTGTCCCGTTCTGTAGAGACGTTCCATGGAACGTCTCCACAAGGTGCCCCTTGGTCTCGCCCTCATCCTCCTCATAGCAGATGTCGAAGAAGAAGCAGAGCACGCCCTTGGCCATGGCGGAGGAGCGGCCGGTGTTGGCCTCGGCTATGCGCTGCAGCTCGTCGATCTGCGCGGGCGTGGCCGTGGGCCAGTTCACTGCGGGGTTGTTTGACGATGGGCGCAGGGCGTCCGCCAAGGCGCGGAAGGACGCGTAGTTGTCCATCTCCGGCTGGGAGATCTGGGATACAGATGATTGGTCTGCCGTCAGGGAAGCGGCCATAGGGACCGCTGTCGCCGAGGTGCCCAATGCCGTGGCGACTTCCGTCAGCGAGTAGGGATCGGCGTAGATTCCCGCCGCGGTGTGCCAGGCCGCCAGCGTCTGCAAGTTCTCCACGCTGTCGCGCATAATACCACGCACCGCCGCGTAGTAATTGCTTGTGGCCATCTGTACGGCTGCGTTGTCCGCATCTCCCTGGCCGCTGTTCCCCGCCACATCCGCGGTCATATCCACACCCGCGAAGTTGTCTACGGGGTTGACATTCCCGCCCTGGTCGCAGACGGTCTGGTTGCATGGGTTGGCCGTGGCAAGGTCGGACTCCGTATATACGCCGGCAGGGAGGTAGAGGATGAAGCTTGTGTTACTGCTATGATAGTAGTTGATCTGCGTGGAGCCGAGGTTGTGCAGGCTGCGCGTCTGTGTGCCCGTGAAGCTGTTGTCAACGCCCTTCAAAATATTTCCCTGCATGGAAGCTACGATCCCGTTGGTGCTGACATAGATGCCGTAGGCGCAGTTCTCGAACGTGTTGCACGAGAAGCAGAGGCCGTTGCGGCCCAGCCCGTTGGTGTCGGTGACGGAGATACCCCTGTTCAGGTTCCGGAAGCTGTTGCGGTAAAGACTGTTGTTCTGCTTCATCGACTTGTTCACATACACTCCCCAGCGACTTAGGGGCGCATTATTGGGCGTGGCCGTGAAGGCGTTGCCCTCCACATGGTAGCCGATGGTGTTGCTTAGGAGCAGGCCTGTAACATTCCTTCCGTTGAGGGGATTGGTTGACAGGTCGAACACGCAGCGCGTCACCGTGGCGTAGTTGGAGGACTGGACGGACACGCCCGTGCCGTTGTTCACGAACTTGGCCTCGTCGATGGTGACGGCGTAGGGGCTGCCCGCGTTGCAGGCCTCCACGGCCGTGGAGAAGCCCGTGAAGCGGTTGGTGTCGGCAGTGCCGTAGCAGTTGCAGCCGTCCAGGGTGTTGCAGAGCGTTCTGACCGAGAAGCCGGCGGACTCGGCGTAGATGCCGTGTTTGCGGTCTGGATAGTATCCTGTGGTAAGGTTCTCGAAGGTGCAGCCCTCGAAGGAGACGCCCTTCACGTCCCACAGGGTGACATGGTTGAGAAACTCAAGGCCTTGGGAGAGGAAGAGGTTATCGTTGTCGAGGGTGAAGGTGCAGTTCTTGAACCGGCTCTTGTTGTCGGCGATGTTGCCGGAGGCGAGGGTGTCGGCGTAGGAATAGAACTCCACGGCCCTGCGGTTGTTTTTAAAGGTGGCGCCGGTGCACTGGACGATGCCGCCCGAGGTGAGCCACTTGTTCCCCTCGAGGCCGGTCTTGACGGCGCAGTGGGCGTTCTCGATGACGGCCCCGTTGCGCAGTATGACGGTGCCCTGGTTGGCTTCGGTCTGGTGCTGGGTGCGGTCGCCCACCACCTTGATGCCCTGCCACATCTCGCCGGGGCAGGCTGAAGTGAGTGTGCCGCCATCCACGATGAGCGTGCCCCCGGGATGCACGATGATGCGGGCAGAGGGGGTGCAGTGAATAATTCCTGTTACTGTTAGTGTAGTGTTAGAATCAACTACTATATTTCCTCCTTGGTAACTATTTGCTGACCACAAGATGTTTGATGAAATTGTATCATCAGTATTATGGTATAGTTGAGCCAATGATACGGCACGATAAGCATTTATTGTTCCTGCTCCAACAAGGCCAGGATATAAATTAGCATCCTGGACAGAGTCTGCTGTCTGCTTAATAATTTCTTGGATATCATAAGGCGTTAGACACTTGTTTACACTTTTTATTAGTGCACAGGTTCCAGCCACAATAGGGGTTGAAAATGAAGTTCCTGCATATTCTCCAAAATAAGGCCATGTAAAAGGATCTCCATTTTGGTCAACTGTATTTTTAGCCCCCATAACATTGTAGCCAGGCGCACAAATATCCACCTCGGCATAGTGGCTATGTGAACTGTCAACGCCGTTATGATGATTGTTATTAATGTCGGTACTTGAAACTATGATAATTCGATTATCGTAATAAGGATGTAAAGGTCTCCATGGTTGATCTGATTCAAGGTCAGGACTGTAACAATGACTTCCTTGGTTGCCATTACCTGCAGGCATAACAATTACTGTACCATTGTCTAATATTTCTTTGACTGCAATACGTTCAATATCATTGAAATTCCTGTCGCAATTCCAACCACCAGCCGAAGATGTAAGAATGTCAGCATGCATAGCAAGAGACGCATGATGTGCCCTTTCGAGGTAATGTCCATTCCATGCTTTGTATGGTATGATTCTACATCGAAAGCCAATGGAAGCTAATTGACCACCCCCCCATCTGTCTCGGCTGCTGCAAAACTGGCAACAGTTGTTCCATGTCCTTTTTTTGTACCATCAGTATAAAACGGCTGAAGATCATAAGGGTCGTATGTACAAACAAATTTATTGGCTAAATCAGGATGATCGATGTCGAACCACGTGTCTATTATTGCAATTCTGACAGCAGTGTCACCTTTGGTGATATCCCATGCTGAATCTGCCATTATTGTCTTCAGATGCCATAGCCAATTTACAGAATCATTGTAGCAATACCACATATAATCAGATGGATCATAGAGCTCAACAAAGTCCCCATCAGATGGAAAATATACATTCTCAATTTCGGAATTATTAGCAATAAGATTAATCTGCTCGTCAGTGGCAGATATTTCAAATAGCCTAAGAAGTGTATCGTTTCTTGAATAAGGGAACACAGGTATTGGGCCCCTAAGGACAAAGCACTAGCAAAATTATAGAACTTTTCATTATGAAGAACTGCCTCGCCATTTGGTGTACGTTGGATTTCTTGAGGCTTGTTAAATAAAATCCAAGCCCGATATTCTTGAGCCGATAATACTGAACTGAGCAACAAAAAAATAATAACTATTAATTTTTTCATGTCACTTTTATTTTTTAATTATTTTTTTTGTTTCTTGGGTGTCTTCTGTGATGACTCGTAGCAGGTATATTCCCTTGCTACAATTTGACATGTCAAAAGAAAATGTACGACTCATGTCTGCATCAAAGTTTGTGGAGAAGCAAAGAATTCCTGTTATGGAATATATAGCCAAATATCTAACCTTTTCCGGCAAAATGACATTGAAAATATTGGTTGTGGGATTTGGCCATATTAGCAAACTGTTTTTTTCTATCAGGTTTACATCATTGCCAAAATAGTTGCTGTTAAAAGAACAATTGACAAAGAGTGTGGTGTCAGGATAAGAATAGAATAGATTTTCCCCTTCGTGTTTGCATACAAAAAAGGTTGTTCCTTCTTCTTTAGGACAAAAGCCCCATGTGGGCCCTACACCTTCAATAAAACATCTTTTAAGTGTGATTTCAACGGAGGCATAAGAAGAAAAACCTATCACATCATCAAATCGAATGTGTTTTTTCCCATCCTCGTAATATACGCTATCCACTATTATGTTACGAGGCTGGGAGTATTCATCTTTCATTGTGAATGTGTCGCCCACATTCAGCGACAAATCCATTATGATGTACCTATCTTGTGTTTCCATGTCCTCAAAAAATAGTTTGTCGTTACTTTCGGACGAAAATAATTTCCCATAAGTCTTTGCATTATCATACGGTGTCCTCAATACAAGCATGAAGGTATCCTCTGTCTCCCGAATGGCACAAATGGTATCCATCCAGAACGACCCCAACGACAAGCAAGGAATATTCCAACGGCACGTGTCGTCAGATAACACTGGATGATAATTGTCTTGTGAATACATATTGAAGGAAAGAAAGACAACTACCAATAATATAAATACTTTTTTCATCTCTTTTTGTATAGGGAACCTCTATTTTTACATTTCCTCACCCCACACCTCCAGACCCTGCGAGGTCTGTTTGACAAAACCTGAAGGAATGGCACCGCAAAGATAACATTTTCCCATTGGTTGATGATGAAGCAACCAAGTTGACGGCGAAGGAATGGCACCGCAAAGATAACATTTTCCCATTACAAAAAAAAACATGAATTCCAAAAATCATGACAATTATGCCGAAATCGCAGCGTGGCCATGAGGGGTTTTCCGGACAAAAAGGCCCTTGCGGAGGGATTTAACATTAACAAGCCCCTCCCGAGGGGTTCGCGATTGGAGTAACAGCTTTTAGCTGTTTTGAGTTAGCTGTTGACATAAAAAAAAGGCTTACCCGAAGTTGGGAAAGCCCTAAAGTTAAACAAACGCAATACGGAGATTGCGGCACTCGTGTTTTACAAGGTGGCAGGACTATTTGCCGCCGTTGAACTCAATGATCTTGATGTAGGTGTTCAGCACATCGCCCAGCAGGGATACTTTGTATTGAATAATCAAATTCAGGTTGTTATTGCTGTCAAATGTAGCCACCACTTCAACATTCTGGATTTGTTCAGTGGCGGTGTCTATGTAACTACTGCCACCGGCAATAGAGGAAAGGATGGTATTCATGTACTCCACATTGTCACTGTTGGCTTTGTACACGCCAGAGGTGTAATAGTCTAACGGCAGACAAGCATAGAGCAACAGCCCGTTGGTGGACAGGGGGTTTTGAGTCAGTCTGACAGAGCCCTGCTTGGTAGTATTGTTAGAGATGAAATTGAATGTGCCCGTATATTTACCGGCATATTGGGCAGCTTCATTGTTAGTACATGCTGCAAAGCCCAGAATCAAGAGCATGATTAGAGGGAAAAGTGTCTTTTTCATAGTAAGATGATTTTATGAATATTAAAACTAATTTTTATTTCTGTATCAACAAAGAAGTGGCAAAAATAAAAAAAATATGAAAAGGGTTCAACAAAAATTGTCGCAATAATTATGAATTAAACGAATAGGCGTTCACTTGATACTTATGTTCCTTCAAAGTCGAAACCAGATAGTTGGGAACACCGGGAATAGCTTTGATGAAGGTTCAAGTGTATCAGCAAACTCAAACATGGCGGAAAGGCCTAAAGCACATTCTGTTACGGTTTGCATCTTGTAAGGGGCTATTGAAAGGTATAAATGAATAAAATATACTGATTTTTGACTATTACTAATCAAGCATTTGATTCAGGTTGGATTTTTTGTCATGTGCTAAGGTAGGGGCATACATTTTTAATATACTGATATTTTTCACCGATGGTTATCTCATTTTTATTATTTTTGCATCGTTTTTATGAGAAGATATTCAGCCCACATAATAGGAGTTTTGATACTAACCCTGATAGGTGGTCAGTTGTGTGCGCAAACAGGCGGAAGAAGTGTGTATAACTTCTTGAGTTATGGTTATGCCTCCCGAATCACAGCCTTGGGTAGCGGTCTGATCTCCGTATATGACGATGACCCCACGCTGCTGATGGTGAATCCCTCTCTCATTGGGGTGCGGCATCATAATACATTGTCGCTGGATTTCACTAACTACTTTGCCAGTACTAACTATGCTGCGGCACTCTACTCCTACACATTCCCCAAGGCGGGTAGTTTTGCCATTGATGCCCGCTACGTGAATTACGGCAAGTTTATCGGAACGGATGAGACTGGGGCGGAGACGGGTAACTTCTCGGTTAACGACTTGGCGCTTTCTGTAGGCTGGGGCCGCGAATTGAGTCCCCATTTCACCATCGGTGCAGCACTGAAGCTTATCTACTGCGGCTATGAGTCATACCACTCCTTCGGCATTGCCGCCGATGTGGCCGGCAGCTACTTCAATACTGAGAATAGACTATCGCTTACCCTGTTAGCCAAGAATATCGGCACGGAAATAAAACCCTTCTACCCCGGAAACCTTGAACGCCTGCCCTTTGATTTACAATTCGCTCTTTCACAACGGCTGGCATACGTGCCCATCCGTTATCACATATCCTTGCATTCTCTTTACCGGTGGAATATGAACTATTATGGGGCCGACAATCCTTTCATGGAGACGGATGCTCTGACCAACACACTCATCTATCCTTCCAAAGTGTCGCAATTCTTTGATAACTTCTTCCGTCATATCATATTCGGGATAGAGATAGAACCTTCCAAATACTTCTCCATACAGTTAGCATACAACCACAACATACATCAGGAGATGAAAGTGTTGTCTCGGCACTCCATGGCGGGTTTCTCATATGGCTTCATGCTGAATATCAAGGGCCTGCGATTTGGCTTCTCCCGCCTGCAGTACGCCCCTGGCGCATCTCCAAACTGTATTAACCTGTCGCTTAACTTTGAAGAGATGTCCAAATGGAAAAAGAACAATAAACCCCAAAAGTTAGAAAGGGTTGAGAGCTTTGCCCCAGCCTACTAAATCAAGAGAACGTATGCCCAGAAACAGTGAAGAATTGAAGGGAGTCACCCTATTAGGCAATCAACAGACACAATATTCCTACGATTACACCCCTGAAGTGTTGGAAACTTTCGACAACAAACACCCTGAACGGGACTACTTGGTGACACTGGACTGTCCTGAGTTTACCTCATTGTGCCCCAAGACCGGTCAGCCTGACTTTGGTCACATCATTATCCGCTATATTCCTCGCGTCCGCATGGTGGAGAGCAAGAGTCTCAAACTGTATCTGTTCAGTTTCCGCAATCATGGCGACTTTCATGAGGATTGTGTCAATATCATCATGAAAGATCTGGTGAAGCTGATGGACCCAAAGTATATAGAGGTGGAGGGAATCTTCAATCCTCGCGGGGGGATTTCCATATTGCCCTTTGCCAACTATGGCGATGCCGATCATCAAACGATGGTCAAGGAGCGGATTATGTTTAACATGCAAAATCGGTAGGCGATGGCAAAAGATGCAGTGATCATCCTTTCTGGAGGTATGGATTCTACCACGATGTTGTACGAGTTCCGTGACGAGATAGCAATGGCCATCACGTTTGATTATGGTTCCACCCAGAATGGCCGCGAGCGCCAGTGTGCCATCACCCACTGCCAGCGATTGCATATTCCTCATATAACCATTCCCTTGGCATTCATTCGCCAATATTTCAAAAGCACCTTGCTGATGACCGCTGATGACATTCCGGAGGGCAATTACAATGATGAAAATATGAAGTCCACGGTGGTGCCTTTCCGCAATGGCATCATGTTGGCCGTGGCTTGTGGAATAGCGGAAAGCAACGGACTGAAGCGCGTGATGATTGCCAACCATGCCGGCGACCATGCCATCTATCCCGACTGTCGCCCCGGCTTTGTACACGCTATGAATGAAGCAATGCAACAAGGCACCTATGAACATGTCGCCGTCTATGCACCCTATACCAATATAGATAAGATTGAGATTGCCCGTCATGGCAAAGCACTCGGTATTAACTATGCGGAGACCTACTCATGCTACAAGGGAGGAGAGCACCATTGCGGCAAATGCGGTACCTGCCGAGAACGACGAATGGCACTCGCCACCGCCGGCATTCCCGACACCACCGTGTATGATTTGGAACCTTGACTATTAACAACAGTCACTTATTCCATCTCGAATTTTCACTTTAAAGTCTAATAATTTAATAGTTTAACAACTTAATAATTTAACAACTTAATAATAATCAATGTATTACGTTAGAAAAACCCTCGAAATATCTTCATGTCACCAGCTCTATCTCGATTATGAGAGCAAATGTGAAAACCTGCATGGCCATAATTGGATTGTTAAGGTCTATTGCCGAGCTAAAGAATTGGATTCTAACGGTATGGTGTGCGATTTTACGGAGATTAAACGTCTTATCCATAATAAGATAGACCATAAAAACCTGAATGAGGTTTTGGATTTCAATCCGACCGCTGAGAATCTGGCCCGCTGGATTGTAGAAACAGTGCCCAACTGCTATCGAGCTGATGTTTGGGAGTCGCGTGACAACAAAGCCTGTTATATTGCGGACGATGCGCCACAGAACTTTTAGACATGTATCGTATTAACGAGATATTCTATTCCTTGCAAGGCGAGGGGTTTTATAGTGGTACGCCCGCGGTTTTTGTGCGTTTCAGTGGTTGCAATTTGCACTGCCATTTTTGTGACACCGACCACCGGGAAGGACGGATGATGGCAGCCGAACAGATTGTGGCGGAGGTGCGTAGTCTGCCTCGCACATCGTTGCTTGTTCTGACGGGCGGTGAACCCTCCCTCTTCATCGATGAGGCGCTCGTGTCGCGGCTGAAGCACGACACTGGCATGCTGGTTGCGGTTGAGACGAATGGCACGCGCCCCTTGCCCACCGCGGTGGACTGGGTGACATTATCCCCCAAAGATGCTTTTGAAGGCGGTGATGCGGAGCCTTGTCTTCTGCATACTTGCAATGAGCTCAAGGTGGTCTATACGGGCCAGGATCTATCGCAGTATAATCACATCCAAACCCACCATCGCTTTCTCCAACCTTGCTATTCATCCATTCCTGAACGGTGCGAGCAAAACCTTCGCGCTTGTGTTCAAGCCGTGCTACACAACCCACAATGGCGCCTCTCCCTCCAAATCCATCGAATTCTCGGCCTTCCGTAGCCCCAGCCAACAGGTAATAGCCAACGTATCGAAAAATTGTCTATCTTTGCCGCCGTTTTGAAAGGGGTGCCTTCCGAGGCTGAGATCAGACCCGTTGAACCTGATGCGGATAATGCCGCCGTAGGGAGATAAACAACGTCCTCTAATCCCTCTTTCAGTATTGTTTCATTAATAACCAAAACTGTTAGAGCAATGAAAAAAAATGTACTCAGTAAGTTGAAAATTTTCGAATTTCGATTTTCAATTTTTTCTTTCCTGCTGCTGGCTCTTCCGGCAGGACTGTTCGCCCAGGTGTTGGATACGACACAATACGGTGAAATTGACGAGGTGACCATCCAGTTCACCAAACCCACCGTGCAGACTTCCGCGAACGTCACGACCATGTCAATGCCCCAAATCCGGGCCCAACAGGGTAATGGAAGTGTCAACAACCTGTTGGAAATGATGCCTTCTGTGGTCACCACCTCCGAATCGGGTAACGGCTTGGGTGCCACCTACCTTTTTATCCGTGGTATCGACCAGACTCGTATCAACACCACCCTCAATGGCGTCACCATCAACAACGCCGAGTCGCAGGGGTCCTGGCTGGTAAACTTGCCCGACATGGCCGCCTTCATCGAGAATGTGCGGGTCCAGAGCGGAGCCAACACCACCGACGGCAGCACCTCATACGGCGCCCGTGTGGATTTTGCCACTCGTCAGATACCCACTAAGCCCTTTGCTGAAGTGAGAAGCTCTTACGGCTCCTTCAACACGTTCCACAATATGGTGAGTGCTGGTACCGGCCTCATTGGCAAGCGCTTCTCCATGCTGGCATCGTTCTCCGATATCCGCAGCGACGGCTATATCGATTACTCAGGTGTGCGCCTCAACTCCGGCTTCCTGACTGCCCAGTATGACCTTTATAACTTTAAAAAGAACAAAGATTATGGCAAGCTGAGATTCCACATGCTCTTTGGCACTGAACATACCGGCCTCGCCTGGAACGGCGTGCCTTACGATATGTTGGAAACTAATCGCACTTACAACTCCTGTGGCGAATATTACGATGCCCGTGGGGATTATCATTACTATGAGAACTCCAAAGACCACTACACTCAGACCTTTTATCAGCTGGAGTATGTCAAAGATTGGATTCGCCAGGGCGGACTGCAGCATCATAGCCTGCAGGTAATGCCCTATTTAACCCGCGGCATCGGTTATTATGAGCAATATAAAGACGACAAGAAAGTTCGCAAATACGGCTTGGAAGGCCTTATCCATATTATTGGTCACGAACTTGACAGTGCTACCTACACAGTCAACACCCTGTATGATACAGTGACAAAAGCCGACCTGGTCACCCAAAAATATCTTGACAACTATTATTATGGCATTCATGCGCAATATACGGGCTCTCAAGTGTTCAAGGAGCACACAGACCAAGGGTTGCGTTGGGTGGCCGGTGTGGATGTCAGCAACTACAACGGCAAACACTATGGCAACATCGTTTGGGTTGAGCCCGACCGCGTAGTGGATTGCCCAGCCATGTACCAATGGTATAGTGGCACAGGTAACAAATTGCAGGCCAAAATCTTTGGCAACTTGCGCTACTGGTACAAGAACTTCAGCGTTACGGGCGAACTGCAATACCGCCGGGTGGATTATACCATTGATGGTATCAACGACGAACTGACGCCCATTCCGCAGGATTACCACTGGAACTTCATCAATCCGAAGATTGCGTTGCACTACTATCTGGGCAAGGGCGAACTGAAACATGCCTTCGACCTCTCGTTTGCCACCGCCAACCGCGAAGCGACCCGCAACGACCTTGTCGGTGCTCCCGATGACCGCAAGCCGATGCCGGAGACCCTGTACGATATGGAATTCAGCTACACCATGCACAATGACAAGTTCTTCTTCAACACCACATTGTACGGCATGTATTATCACAATCAATTAGTGCGTTCTGGTGAGCTTGACCAAACGGGTGATCCCTTGATGGTGAACGTTGACAAGAGCTACCGTGCCGGCATCGAGCTTTCCGCCGCCTATCGTCCTGTACGTTTCTTCACTTGGCATGTCAACGGCAGCTTCAGTCTCAACAGAGTGCTGGATTACGTCCATTATGTGGAAAATTATAACGAAGAATGGGATGATGATGGCTATGTGGAGCAGCATCTTGGCAACACGCCCATCGCTTATTCTCCCAGCATCATTGTCGGTAATGACTTTACCTTCACACCGATTCGGGATTTCAACATCTCCCTCCTCACCAAATTCGTCAGCAAGCAATACCTGGACAACTCTGGTGACGACACCTATATGTTGAAGCCCTACTCCTTCACCAATCTCCGCCTCTCCTACACTTTCCACTTCAAATGTTTGAGAGATCTGGAATTGTTTTTCAACATCAACAATCTTTTCAACACGAAATATGAGAATAATGCGGCGATGTACTCCTATTACTACATGGGCACCGACAAATACTATGAGGCCAGCTACTTCCCGCAGGCCGGTATCAACTTCTTAGGAGGCTTGAGGCTGAAGTTCTAACGGAAGAGTTTGTTTCTTACCCTTGCCCCGCTAACCCCAAGACAGATGATGTTGTAAGGTTGGCGGGTTTTTTTTAAAAACAGTTTAAGCATAAAAACAAAAGGTGATTATATACCTGATGGCACTATTGTGGTTTTTTGCTATTGCATTTCAATTATTAATTGTTTTTGGTATAGAGAGGAAACCATTCTTTTCCGGCCAGCAACATCCTTGGACAAGATATTTTCTCCAACTTTTCTCTTGATAGAAAAGTTGTCAAAAGATCAAGCCGACATGAATGCCGCCCGCTCTGTCCGCCCTCTGACAGCGGCGGCAAACGTGAACAAAAATGCCGGCCGGAGCAAAAAGGAAATCAACTCCGAAGGCTTTGCATTTTTGTAAACGCAAGCGCCTTTGCACGCCGCTGTTGGAGGCCGTCCATTCACACCGCGTCCGCACCGCATGTCGGCCTTCCCGCCCGCGTGCTCTATGGGGAAGTGTTTCGGAGAAACACTATCCTGATAACCCCTTATAAGGCGTCAGCCGCAATATGGGGTACAGGCTACACGCGGGGAACATCTCGCGGCGTGGGTAGTCCGTGCCAAGATGATGATCCGTGTCGCCGCGAAAGGGAACGTGTGCCATCAGGTATATAATCACTTTAGTCTTTCGAACCTCCTTTTGGATAATTGCCAGAAATGATTATCTTTGCACCTGCAAAAATGCAGATGCGGTTATGGTAGGTCAATCCTGCACTCATAGCGGTTTGTCGTAGAGAATAATGTTATGCTTTTGCTGGATGTGTTACGTATTGCCACGGTCATTGAGACGATATACAGTTGGGTGTGGAGCCCGGCGTTAGTGGGTCTGTGCCTGCTGTCGGCGCTTTACTTCTCCTTGCGCACGCGCTTTGTGCAGGTGCGTCGCTTTGGCGAGATGTGCCGTCTACTGTTCAGTACAGACAAGACCCAGAAAACGGGCATCACCTCTTTTCAGGCTTTTGCCATGGCCTTGTCAGGACGTGTGGGCACGGGCAACATCGTGGGGGTGGCCACGGCCATTGGTTTCGGCGGCCCCGGCGCTATCGTCTGGATGTGGGTTATCGCCTTCTTCGGGGCGGGTAGCGCCTTCGTGGAGGCCACCTTGGCCCAGATCTTCAAGGAGAACCATCATGGCCAGTTTCGCGGAGGTCCGGCCTACTATATCGAAAAGGGATTGCACAGCACCTTCTTCGGATGTGTCTTTGCCATCATCACGGCCATTGCCTGTGGCATATTCATGCCGCCAGTGCAGTGCAATGGCATTGCCTTGTCTATGTCGCAGTCTTTTGGCATTGCCCCCTGGATGGTGGGCTTAGGTGTGGCTCTGCTCATCGCGCTGGTCATCATCGGTGGGGTGAAGCGCATTGCCAACGTGGCGCAGATTGTCGCTCCCTTCATGGCCATCCTCTACATCCTGCTCGCTATCGTGGTGCTCGTCGTCCACTATAAGCTGGTGCCGGGTGTCTTTTTCGACATGCTGCGGGGGGCTGTGGGCACGGGACCGTTGGGCTCCGCCCTCCTCGGCAGTACCATCTCCTGGGGCGTGAAGCGCGGCATCTACTCCAACGAGGCTGGCCAGGGCACCGGACCCATCGTGGCCGCCGCCGCCAAGGTGAGTCACCCCGTCAAGCAAGGTCTCGTGCAAGCTTTTTCCGTCTATATCGACACCCTGCTGGTGTGCACTGCCACGGCACTCATGATCCTTGCCTGCCAGACCTACAACATCCTCGACAGTGTGCAGGTGACAGGCACGGGCGAGGCTGCGGTCTCCTATCTGCAGCAGAATCCCAATGCACCTCTCGGCGAGCCTGGCGTTTTCTACACCATCAGCGCTATCGGTACTCTCATAGGCCAGCGCGCCGGGGCCAATCTGGTCTCCATCGCCCTCTTCTTTTTCGCCTTCACCACTATCATGGCCTATTACTATTACGCCGAGACCAACCTCGTCTATCTCTTCAGCCGCTTCCGCAGATGGCAGCTGCACCGCAAGGAGGATAAAGGCTTCGACATGGAGGCTGCCCAGAAGGCCGCTGACGAGGCCGACAAGAACTTTGGTGACGACCGCAGCGAGAAAGTGGCGATCTGGATATTGCGCATCTGTACCATCACAGCTGTCTTTGTCGGTTCCCTGACCACCAGCGGGGTCACTTGGACATTGGGCGATATCGGCGTGGGGACCATGGCCTGGATAAACCTGATTGCCATATTACTATTGTCACCCAAGGCGTTACGCGCTCTCCGCGACTACGAAAAGGCCAAGAAGCAGGGCGAAGAACCGCACTTTGACCCGAAAAAACTGGATATTGACGGGGCAGAGTTCTGGGAAAACCATAACTCTAACGTGACAGTGTGAGGCTATTCCCAAACCGTGCTTACCCGGCAAAGCTCCGCACCGCTCCCCGCCTCAAAGATGGAGGCGGCAAAGTGGTTGGGCTCTGTCTCTTGTTGCAAGATGCGATAGTGGTCGTCAGGACGTGTCTGCACCAAATAGTTGATGGAAATGAACTTGATACGATGTTCGCGGTGAAACGCATAATCGAAATTGTCCATCGTCCAGGCAATGTAGGCGGTGTTATTCACATGCTGGTTGAGATCCAGATGGGAGTAGAGCACGGGGTGCACCTCTGACCAAGTCCCTTCTGTAACCTTACGCAGACGAGAGGCCGGTTTCTCCAAAGCATCGCACCCTAAGCGGTGGTGTAAACCGTCTTTTACTTCCTTAATCAGATGCGGTTTTCCTTCCAAATCCACCAATGCCCAATTGGAAGTAGCCCTAACCAACAATTCACCAGTATCTGTTTCCACAAAGAAATCACGGGGCTGTACCAGCAGGTGATACTCCTTGCTCCATGTGATAATCTTGATGCGCTCCATCCATTTCGGCATCCGTATTATCTCTACATCTATCTTCGACAAGGCCCAGAAAAGACCTTTGGCGTGCAACGCATCCCATCCCATGCCCAAGGCCTCGGAATGGCTTACCGCGGTCTCCTGCAAGAGGTTGAAGAGATGGTTGGGCAGCAACTCCCGATTGAAGTCTGCAATGTGAGATCCTATCTCGAAAGTCCTGATGAATGTGTTGTCGGGTTGTAGCATATGATTCAGCTTTGTATGAATTATATAGGGGCGGCAAAGGTATAAAAATTTTAATTCGGTAGGGCTTCTTATTCGATAATGGAGCAGATAATCACCAAAAGGCTGAACCATTGCAGGATGTTGCGGGCATAAAACCAACGGATGGCAAACCAACCTAAACCAGCCTCTTCAATTTGGTCCCAGTGTTCAATAGGTCCGAACCACCATTGGCGTGGGAATTCCTTTTCAGGATGATAGCAGAACTGGATCATCAGATAGAAGAGATTGACCGACAAGGGCATTAGCAGGAGGGTAAGCAGAAAGAGTGGTGACAGCGCTCGAGAGGTGACAGCTATGAGGATGAGCAGATAGGGCAGAAAGTTGAAGAGGGCGCAGGCTGTCAGGTTCAGGGCTGGGCGTCGCAAAACAGCCGCCAGTGTCCGTTTTCCATTGGCGATGTCGGGTTTGTAATCTAAAATAGAGTGGGTGAAGAGGATATTGATGACTAAAAGTCCGATGGCGGCGGATAGGTAGAAGATTTCGCTGTTGAGGTGTCCGACTGCCGAGTAGAACACTCCACACATGAGCAGGGGGCCGAAGACCACGCCGATAATCAATTCACCCAATCCGTGGTAGGAGAGGCGCAAAGGCCGTCCGGAGTAGAAGTAGCCGAGGAAGCCAGCGGCGGCGGCGATGTAAAGCGGGACGGTGCCGCGCTGCCAGACGATGATCAGGCCCAGGGCCAAGGCTGTCAGCGCGAAAAGAGAGGCCACCAGAAAAAGCTGCCGTGGGGTTACCTCGCCCGAAACCAGGTAGGGACTCTTGGCGATGCGGGCGCGCTCGCCCTGCCGCTCCAACTCCTCCCGAATCTCATTGCCCCGGGTCTGGAAGTCGAAATAGTCGTCAAAAAGGTTCATCGACAGGTGGGCGATGGCCACGATGAGTATCGCCAGCAGGCCCAGTGCCACGGAATATCCTTCCGCACCGATGGGCAGAAAAAAAGCGACAATAGCTGGCAATACACTCTGAGGGAGAGCGTAGGCTCTTGCATTCTGGATCCAATAGAGGAGCTTTTTCATATTTTTGAACTTTAACTCTTAACTTCTAACTGACAACTTCTCACCGCTCACTAATCACAATTTTCCTGTCTTTGGCTGCCTGCAGACCGAAGACCGTCTCGCTGGAGGCGGAGGTGCTGAAGGAATGCAATACGGCTCCCTGTGGGTCAGTGGTGATGCTGAGCCCTGACTTTTGGCCATTCAGGTACGGTTCAAAGTATCCCCCTTCTACCTGATGGAGGTAGTTGAGGAGGCTTGCGATACGCCGGCTGGAGAGATGCCGGTTGTAGTCGCTATGGTGCAAGGGCGAGGCATACCCGCTGATCTTGACTGCCACGGTATCGCCATGTTCCAACGCCTCTTTCAAGTAATGCGTTAGCAGGACGAGTCGCTCATAGCCGGTAGCTACCGAGTCGCGCATGAAGGCAGCGATCTCTTCGCGAACCTGTTGCAAGGTGTCACCCGTCAATCCTTGCCCAGCCTCTTCCACATAGTGTTTGATTTCTTCCACATATTGGCGATAAAGCATTGCATAGTGCACATCTGTGGTGTCGCTCATGCTCCGCGGGTCAGGGTAGTCGTTTTGGAAATACAGCGTGATGGGAAGCATAGAGGCTATCCGCTCCGCAATGGTGGTGTCGGCTGACACCGGCAGCGTGCTGTCCGCTTGATGCCATCGAAAATGGTATATGTCGTTGCAACAGGTGTCCGTGTCGCCGTCGGGCCGGTTCGAGGAGAAGTATCCCGATAGGCCATCCCTGTTTAGGTTAAAATAGAAATCGTTGTAGGCAGAGTTGAAGGGCACGCCCATGTTGGTGACCTCTCCCCATTGGCTGAGTGCCCCCGAACTGTAGAAAATGTCGTACCCTCCAATGCCAAGATGCTCATCGGAACTGAAGTACAGGCATTCTTCGTCGGAACAATAGAAGGGCGTCACCTCATTGCCTTCAGTGTTGATAACATGCCCTGCGTTGATGGGTGCATTGAAGTTGCCATCCTTGACGATGGAATACCAGATGTCCAGTCCCCCGGCCCCGTGTTCTCTATTGGAGACGAAGTAGAGTGCGGTGTAGCTTTCTTTCTCGACCAGACAAGGCTGCATGTTGCTCGAGTTGGGGGTGTTGATGGTCTTGGGCAGCAGTTTTGGCTTCTCCCAGCCTTTTCTTCCCTTCTCCGACTGCCATAGGGAACACTGGAGTTCACCATCACCGCTTTTGGTGCAACGGGTGAAAATGAGCCGGTCGTGTTGGTCATTGAAGCAGAAGTTGCTGTTGAACCACTTGTGATTATTAATATTGACAGGTAAAGCCTCCGCCTTTCGATAGTCACCGTCCTCATCAAGGCGACTTTGATAGAGATAGCAATACCAACTGGTCTCAAAAAAACGGTCATAGTCTTCTTCCACATCCGCCCGCATGGAGGTGAAATAGAAGATGGAGTCGGGGGATAAGTGGGAGGCATATTCTGAGAAAGGGGAGTTTATCGTACGGGGTAGCCGTTGAACGTCAACAGGTAGTGTGTCTTGAGCTATGTATTGTTGCTGAACCCTGCGCTGGGCGTCAGTCATGGCTGGCCGCTGGGCAAAAAGGCAACCGACTATACAATATAATAATATGCATAAAACACACGCTCTCATCACATCAGGTCATATGGGCATGGCTCTTTTCCGATGCGGGTGACGCGTTTCTTCCGGAATATGTAAGTGAGCGATATTTCAAAGGCACCCCGACCAGAGGTGGCAGTCACGAAGCGAGACACGTTGATGTCATAGCTGAGGCCGATACGGAAGTTCTGCCAGTCGAAGAAACCGTCGAGGATAAGAGCATCATTCCAGCGGTAGAATAGTCCGCCCCCAAGGGAGAAGAGGGTGGTGTAACTGTTTTTTTTCTGGAAGTATTCGATGTTGGTACCGAAGGTATATTCGCTGAAACGGCGTTGCCACGACATGTAGAGGCTGGGTTCCAAGGCCAGGCTGCGGCTCAGGCTGATATGCCCTAATCCATGCAATGTCCAGCGCATGGGTAACTGGTTGAATCCTTGGCTGAATGCCTCCTTGGGGAGGTTAAGGTGCGACACGCTGGCGCCAATCTGGTAACTGTCGGTCTTGTTGGGCGAGAAACTCCACAAGGCACCAACACCCAAGTCAAAGTATAGTTGCTTGGTGACGTCAAAGATATCGTGTATGGGAATGGTGGGGTCGTAGTAGCCATGCTGGAATTGCTCGTCCAGGCGGGCGGCATAGTGGTTGTAGGCATTGTTGATAATGCCCCCGTAAAGGCCGATACCGACCTTGTGGCGGTTTCGCTGGCCGATGTATCGAATAAGCGACAGTGAGCCGATGGCTTGCAGGGAGGTGTAGTTGAGGTCACCAGCTTTGTCGCCATTGAAGGAGATCCCGGCGCCAACCAAGGTCTGCCGGCGGT
>CALDIA010000037.1 GCA_937901455.1 uncultured Bacteroidales bacterium
GGATGGTAGATTTGACCTTGGAAATCACTCTGACTAAACATATCAATCGCTTCTGTCGGAGGGTTGAGTAGGCCATTTAGATGCTTGTGGAATAATAGGACTAAATCAGGAAAGCTCGATAAACACTGTGCTTGAGTGTTGTAGTCTTTTTTCTTTGACTTTGGAACAGCAGAAGATATATTTTTCGGTGGCAGACCTAATAATAGCACTCACCGAAAAAAATGCAGAATTCATGGGTGAAATCATATGTTTATGTGCTATAATTTTCGGTGAAAAGAAGATGAATTATATTCACCGAAAATTATAGCAGGAGAAACGAATGATGATAGGAAGAGAAAAAGAGGTTAAAAAGCTGAATGAACTGTATAACAGTCAATCGGCGGAGTTGGTTGCTGTATATGGCAGGCGAAGAGTAGGAAAAACGTATCTGGTAGATGAAGCCCTTGCCGGAAAGTTTACATTCAGGCACGCCGGGTTGTCTCCCATTGAACATAGAGATGACAAGCAAGGAAAAAGGAGAAGCAGGCTAAAAGAGCAACTGAGACATTTTTATCAGTCCCTGCTGATGCAGGGAATGAAAGAAAGCCGGATTCCTGACTCCTGGCTCGATGCATTTTATATGTTGGAATCATTTCTTGCAGGAAAAGAATCAGGGTCAGACAGACTTCTGGTTTTTTTTGACGAAATCCAGTGGCTGGACACGCCGAAATCAGGATTTATTACCGCTTTAGAAGCCTTTTGGAACGGATGGGCATGCCACAAGCATAACATTATGGTCATCGTATGTGGAAGTTCGAGTTCCTGGATACTGGACAAGCTTATCAATAATCATGGAGGACTTTACGGAAGGGTGATTTTTTATAATTTAATTGAATTCATTAGGATCGTCAATATGTTGCGAATATCCTGCATTTAATTTTTCCCCGAGTTTTTTAGGCAAAGCCCCTTTCATAATATTTTTTTCAGCAAAAACAATAATAATTATAATAGTTACTTTTAATAAAATTCCAATCCAAGATAAAAATATTACTAATGTATGAGTACCACTTTCAATGTCTTGTTTTAAATAACCCCATTGACTATTCCAGAAAAAGGCGCGGTTGGAAGCCATATTGGTCCATCGTCTCCTTCACTACATGATTATCGTTCAAAACGCGCAATTCCTTGCCGGAAGCATTGCGGATGGTATAGATTGGCAAGGTGTTGAGGTTCGAATACTGGTTGCGATAGTAGTTGCCGGTAGGACAGAAAGAGCTCTCGTTCCAACCATCGCCACTACTGAGCATCTTCTTTTTCTTGCCATCGAAATTGATGACATAGAGGTCGCGATTAAGCACACCCGACTCATTGGACTGATAGTAGATAAGCTTTTTCTTTTCGTTGACAAACTTGATGCCGTTCACCTCCCAGTTGCCGGAAGTCAGCTGCACACGTCCGCCGCCCAAAGTAACTTTGTAGATATGGTTAAAGCCATCACGCTCGGAAGTGACAATCATCGTTTTGCCATCACTGAGAAAATAGTAGTCGTCGGTGACATCAAGCCACTTGTCGTTTTCATCCGTATAGACCACATCCTGTTGTTTGGTCACGGTGTTATAGCGGATAAAGTCGAGCCGGTTCTGATGGCGGTTCAGTTTGAGGATGATGGCATCCCGACTGTTGGGCTGCCAATAGACACGCGGGAAGTAGCAATTGGTATTGTCACCCAGATTCACACGGGTAAGGCTTTTGTTTAGAACATCATAGATATAGACATCGACAAGGGAGTTGTCTTCGCCAGCTTTGGGATACTTGTACGTGAAGTCGGTGGGATAGAGTTCGTCGTAGATAGGCATAGTGAACTCCTTGACACGGCGTTCGTCAAAACGCAGGAAGGCCACCTTGCTGCCGTCGGGCGACCAGGAAGCGGCTTGCGACATGTCGAGTTCCTCCTCATACACCCAGTCTGCATAGCCGTTCAGAATGGCATTGGGCTGCCCATCGTGGGTAATTTGGGTAATGGCACCCGTATTGAGATCCTGGATAAAGAGGTCACAGTCGCGGGCAAAGAGCACTTTCTGTCCATCTTCTGAAAGATCGGCGAAATGCAACTTGGTGTTCGTATCGGCCACCATCTTGAGAGTCTGCTTCTCGATATTGAAGACATAGTAGAAGGCCAGCGATGAGCGGCGCCAGATACTCTCTTCATCGAAAGCCAAGATGATGTTCTTTTCATCTTTGGAAAATGAGTAGCCGCTAAGGCGCCCCATGTTAAGGGTCCCATCGCTGAGCCGCTCCAAATTGGAGTTCGACAGAAGCATATCGATACGGTCGCCGGTCTCAAAGGCGTAGCGTTCTATACCACCCCGCTTCACTACCGTGTAATAGTCGCTGCTGGGCATAGCCGTATAGCCTGCCACGCCGCGGGGATAGAAGCTAAAGTCGTCCCAAATGCGTTCCACAGTGATTTTCTCAGTCTGGGCAAAGCAGCCGCAAATAACTGTAAATAAAAGTGTAATAAGAAATAATCTCTTCATCTTGATGTACGTTAAAGAAAGTGCAAATATACAAAAAACAAGGGTCGGGCGCATCAGTCCGCCCTTTTTATGCCGTTCCTGGTGTCTGTCCATGCTCAGTGATGATGCAAACATCCATATTCGCCCCCAGACGGCCATTATTGTTTCCCTTCTTCAGAATCAGCGTTGCCTTGGCCCTTTCGGGAGGATGCGCCTTTGTTGTTCTGCACATTTTTCGGGTTTCCGTACACCAATATTTGGGCTGCGTTATCAATTACGCCCCGAACATTATTCACCAAGTGCCTTTTAAGGCATTGACAGGCGTCATTTTCACACAAAGAAGATTATTTTATTCTTGGGGAGAAAAGGTGGTCAATGGGTAGTGCAATTACCCACCGCGACAAGTCGGTCATAGGAGGAACCCTCTTCCTTAAAATAGACAAGAATCAGATATTGGTTGTGGGTTTCATAGTGACTGCCCTCCACATAAGAGGCATCGATCTTGTCTGACCCATGGGGCACGTACACATATTGGTAGTTATATATCCCCTGCTTGATGGGGAAATCCGTTTCCCAATAGTGTTGGGTTGGATTGTAATGCAGGCGAGCCTCGTCCTTGATTTGCCAGTCGGTGAGTTCCCCAAACACATAAACATCGCCATTTTCAAAGGGGTATTTGCTCTGAAGGGTAAAATAAGTATTCACATAGTCTTCCGAGAAGGGGTTGGAAAGGTCGCGGTTATGATAGACACAAGCCCCATGCATAGTGTTACGACTTTCGTAAGCCCCATAGGGCCGAGCCTCATCCATCAAGACATAGGCCTGATTGCGGCGATGGGCAAAGTCAACGCTCACAATTCGGTCGCCATTGGAACGCAGCGTGCTGATATCAAAGGTATGGAATTCGGAGCCGCCGTCAAAGGCATTACGTCCGTCATCGAAGTCGAAGCTAAACACCCCGTTGGAGACGGAGCGATATGTGAGGCCGCAGATGGCATTATCCCAGCGGCCGTTCTGTTTGATGGTGGCATGGAGGGTCATGGCCGGGTTGCGCACCACATAGGGGGCAGGCGACACGCTGAAGTCCACCTCCTGCCGTGTAAAACGGTCTTGCACGTCAGAAGCGGAATGGACCTCCCCCTGCACCATGGCGGGCACATCCTCAACGACCATGAAACGACGCGTCAAGACTGGGTGCTCAGGCGTGTCATCATAAACCAACAGCAGGTAATTGCCACTCTTGGTGAAGGACATATTTTCACTCGGGAAAAGAAGATGGTAGTGCGTATAACTGACAATCGTGTTGAAAGAGTAGTCATACTCCTCAATCATATCCTCATTGAAGCCGGAGATGTACTCAATTTGGTTCATGTCGGAGATTTTCCAGTCGTGGGTACAATGAATAAAAGTATATTTCAAATAGTGGTCATCCGTCTCCAGATCATCAAAATCGAGTTCCAACTGCTCGTGGCCTCCATTGAGGATGGCTATGGGTTCGCCGATGTGCTGACCGGCTGGCCGGAGTTTCACGCTTCTGACTCCATCCACATAGACCTTGTTTTCAATCTGAAAGTCAGCTATTTGCTGAGCTGTAGCCATAATACAGACGCATAGCAGGCAAAGAAAGAGACCATATTTTCTAATCATCATAGCACTTGCTTAATTATCAGGGTGCAAAGGTACACAAAACTGATGAGAAACGAAAAATGCGGGTGGTATATTGCACGAAGTCCGGTGAAAAAAACAAGCGGGAAACCACCCAAAAATTTCCATTTTTTTCCATAAATGCGCGAAAAGTATCCGAAAAAATCCAATTATCAACAATTATATGTTATTTAAAATTTATTATTACACTAATATTCAGTAATTTAACAATGTTTTAAACAATTGACCTATAAATATCAGGTTATCAATATTTTATTGTTTATAACTATTTTGTTGATAAAAAAATCCCAAAAATTTCCATGCTATTAACCAAATAGTTACATGAAAAAATAAACAAAAATAGCAGCATAAACAACAAATTATGGAAATATATTCAAAAAAAAATCTATTTTTGTCAGGCTAAAGAACGAGTATAAATGTCAGAGTTGAACTATGGTTACTGGGAGGTCTCGATAGAGAAGAGCGGTCGGCTGAAATTGCCGACAGCTTTATTGCGCGCATTGCCGGAAGACGAGCGAGCAGCCTTCTACGTAACGCATGGTTTTGGCGAGCACATCATGGTTTGGTCCGAAAAAGCCTATCGGGAGCAGATGGATTTCCTGAACTCATTGGACCGGAATCTCACCCGCGTAAAACAATATCGGAACGCCTTCTTACGCAACACCGCCCTGCTGGAATGCGACACCCAGCACCGCATCGTGATTCCCAAGCCGCTCATGGAGCTGTATCGGATCGACAAAGAGGTGGTGCTGTTGCTGGACAATGGCAAGATTGAGCTGTGGAATAGCAAGCGTTACCATGAGAAGTTTGACATGACACCTGAAGCTTTGGAACAGTTGAACGAAGAAATTCATCTTGGCCGTTTTGAGGCAGAAAAGGAGGTGTCGGGTGCGTTATCATAACCCCGTATTGTTACATGAGAGTGTGGATCTGCTCATCACGAACCCGTCGGGCACATATATAGACCTGACATTCGGTGGGGGCGGCCATTCTCGTGCCATTCTGGAGCGGCTTTCTGAAGACGGGCGGCTATTGGCCTTCGACCAAGACAGTGACAGCCAGGCCAACAGAATTGACGACCCACGCTTTTGTTTCATCCCCTCCAACTTCAAGAACCTGACACGTTTCTTACAATACTACAAAACCTATCCGGCGGACGGCATCTTAGGTGACCTGGGAGTGTCATCGCATCAGATAGACACTGCCGCCAGGGGGTTCTCATATCGGCAGGATGGCTTGTTAGACATGCGCATGAACAGCCAACAAGAGCTGACGGCCGCTGACATTGTGAACCGTTACGATGAAGGGCAGCTCAGCACGCTCTTTTACCGCTACGGTGAATTGTCGAATGGCCGGCAGGTTGCCCGATGTATCGTGCACGCCCGCGAGGCCGGCAACATTGAAACCACCTTCGGACTATTAGAGGCTTTGCAACCCTGCCTGCCCAAGGCCAAGCCTTCCAAGGTACTATCCAAGATATTCCAAGCCCTACGCATCGAAGTGAACAAAGAGATGGATGTTCTGGAGTCGATGCTGCTGCAAACCCCTGGAGCCTTGAAGGCGGGCGGACGGTTAGTCATCATATCCTATCATTCTCTGGAGGATCGCATGGTCAAGAATATCATGCGTGCCGGCAACCTGTCGGGGGTTGTCGAAAAGGACTTCTTCGGCAATCCGCTGACACCTTTCAAGTTAGTAACACGCAAAGCCATACTGCCGGGCGAGGAGGAGACGGCAGAAAACCCAAGGGCCCGCAGCGCCAAACTGCGTGCCGCTGAGAAAATAGAACCCAAGCGCGTATGAGATCCACCACCAAGATAACCAGAAAAGAAAAAGACCCCAAATCGGAGAGCCTTTTCAACAAGGTGTTCGGCGGCGAGTACCTCACAAACCCGAGGGTGCGCCCGTGGTATCTGTACGTCATGTTGTTACTTCTGCTCATCGGTGTCGCCATCATGAGCGAACAACGCATCACCCAAAAGCAAAAGAAAATCCAAAAATTAGAAAATGAATACAAGGCGGAGATCAGTCGCCTCAAGGCCAACAACCAGTTCATCCCCTACGAGGAAAACAAAGCCTTGATTGAAGAACTGAAGGCGCGAGGTTTCGTGTTCGACGAGAAATCCGACTATACCGTAACGGTCACCACTCCCAAGAAAGAGAAGTTCTTATGGTTGAAAAAGATTTTTAGAAAAGAAAAGCATGCGGAAAAAGACTCAAAATAGTGACGACATCATGAAATCCTTCAAGGGCCGCAGCTTTGGCATCTTAGCCCTGCTGGTGCTGTTTGGAGCTGCCTGCCTGGGCATGTTCCTCCGGCTTGGACTCGTGGAGGGAAACATGGCCAATGGAGTGGGCGACAAGGTGCTCGACACCACCGACTCCTCCTATGTTCCATCACCCGCCGACACCGCCTTTAACTGCTTTGTGCTCAACAACAACCTCTCCCCTATCCGCGGAGAGATATACGATGACCATGGCAGACTGCTTGTCGGAAACTTCACTGTCTTTGAAGTGGCCTTCGACGGTCTGCGCTTCGCCAACGAGTATCGCGACACATTGTCGAAAAACCCCGATGCATTCACTACGCTCATCAACGATCTCTCCAAATCTCTATATGAGCACTTTAAAGATCGCTACCCAAAATACACAGAGACCTACTACAACGACTTCTTCACTCAGTCCATCCAAAACAAGAAATACAAAACTCTTTTCTTTGTGAAAGGTTGGGACGAAAAGTCGTGGGTCAACGGGCGCGACACGGCCTTTATCAAGCACCTGAAGTGCTGGACACAAGTGGGATCCGACAGTTCCGTACGCAAGATACATGCCCACCTCAACTATGTGCCCACCTCGGTGCGCATCAACCCGTATGGCGACATTGCGCGCCGCACCCTTGGCATGAACGTGGAAGGCAAAGCCTACGGCATAGAATATTTCATGGACAATTTGCTGGCAGGGCAGCAGGGAAGTAAGAAATATCTGCGTCTCAACAAAACAGTGGTGCCGCTGAAGGACCGCGTGGAGCCCGTTGACGGCTACAACCTCCACACCACTATAGATGCGGAAATCCAGAACTACGTGCATAACGAGTTAGCCCTACAGCTGAGCGACCTCAAGGCAAAATGGGGCTGCGCTATTGTCATGGAAACCCGAACGGGTGAGATTAAGGCCATCACTAATCTGATACGTGACGTGAACGGCCACTACAGCGAGAACATGGAGTATGCCTTCAATGCCAAGGTAGAGCCGGGTTCCACCTTCAAGCTGGCCTCTCTGCTGTCCTTCCTGGAAAAACGGACTGACGACACCACCTGCACCTATCCCATGTTCGTGCACACCTTTGAATATCCTCTGAAATCGGGCAATCACAGAAAATACTACAAGCAGGACTCCAAGGTTCACGGGGAAACGTTAGGCACGGTGAGCGAAATATTCCAGCGCTCCTCCAACATAGGCATCGCCTCCATGATCTTCGATGCATACGGTATGAAGAACTTCGCCAGCTACCGCGCTCAATTGGCCAAGTTAGGCCTTTTGGACACCATACACACGCAACTGGGCGATATATTACCGGCCACCATTCGCAATGACAGCCGCTTCGACAATTACTATGGTGTCTGCTTCGGAGCCGGCTTCAACATTCCAATATTGCACACCTTGATCTACTACAACGCCATTGCCAACGATGGCAAGATGCTGGCACCGCTGTTCGTAAAATACGTCACCAACAACTACGACACCATTCAGCAGTTCGAGACGGAGGTGCTCAACGAGCAATTAGTATCGCCCACCACCGTGGCCAAGGCCAAGAAATATTTAGAGAGTGTAGTGTGGGGCAAGTATGGCACAGGGCGCCGCTACAAGGACTCCACCTGCCGATTTGCTGGCAAGACCGGCACCCGCGACATCTGGGATGAAAAGTTAAATGCATACAACTACGACCGCAATGCGGTATCTTTCTGCGGATACTTCCCCATGGAAGACCCCCTCTATACGATGATTATCTACATTTATGACGTGCCTCAGCACAGTGAGGTGGCAGTGGATGCCTTCGCTAAGATCGCGCGTGCCATGATGAACCGTTCCAATTTCAGCGCCATACGCAACGCCGAAGAGTTTCCCTTCAACCCGTCCATTGGCAGTCAGCCCATCAACAAACGCTTCTTCAACACCTTGTTTGCAAACTTAGGCTACGATACCATGGCCTTAGCTACTGACCAAGCCTACCTTTTGCCACTGCGCGACACTGTGGCCTCAATCCAGTCCAAGGAATGGAACTTCAGCAAACAGAAAGGTGTGCCAGACGTACAACGAATGTCAGCCTCCGATGCCGTTGCCGAACTGACAAGGGCTGGATACAAGACGAGACTATCGGGTCGAGGCACTGTCAAGGAGCAGTACCTGGACTCCAAGACACATACCGTCCACCTGCGTTTGGAACCCCATTGACAATCCAATAACAACCCATATACAAACCTAAACCAAACCTTTGTAATCTTGAAACCATTAATCAACATATTAAAAGCGCTTAAGAGCTATACCCTGCATGGCGAGGCGGAGCGCGCCATCTCGGCCATACAGTTCGATTCGCGGAAGATAGAAGCCGACCCGACAGGGGCAACAACCCCGTTGTATGTAGCCCAGCGCGGCACCCAGACTGACGGGCATCGCTTCATCGGGCAGGCCATTGAAAAAGGCTGCCGGGTAGTAGTATGCGAAGAGCTCCCCGAACAACTCGACCCTGCTGTCACCTACGTGCAAGTAGGCGACAGCATGGTGGCTCTCGGCTTGTTGTCGTCCGCATTTTACGACCATCCCAGCCGGAAACTCCGCTTAGTGGGTATTACGGGAACCAATGGCAAGACCACCACCGTCACCCTGCTGCATCGACTCTTTCTGTCAATGGGGCACAAGGCCGGACTGCTCTCCACCATCGTCAACAAGATTGGCGAAGAGGAGGTGCCGTCCACGCACACCACCCCTGATGCGGTGGAGCTCAACAGCCTACTGGCCCGCATGGTGGAAGCAGGCTGCGAGTATGCCTTCATGGAGGTAAGTTCCCACGCCATCTGCCAACATCGCATTGACGGTATCCGTTTCACAGGTGGCATTTTCAGCAACATTACCCACGACCACCTTGACTTTCACAAGACGTTTGCCAACTACATCAAGGCCAAAAAGGCATTCTTCGACCATCTGCCAGCCAGTGCTTTTGCCCTGACCAACATCGATGACAAGAATGGACTGGTGATGACCCAGAACAGCAAGGCGAAGATCTGCACCTATAGCCTGCGCACACTGGCAGACTTCAAGGGCAGCATTCTGGACAACAGCATCACGGGGTTGCAAATGCGCATCAACGGCTACGATGTTTTTTTCAAACTATGCGGGCGTTTTAACGCTTACAACCTGCTGGCCATCTACGGGGCTGCCGTGTTGTTAGGGCAGGAGCCTCAGGAGGTATTGCGCCACATGAGCATGCTGGGAAGTGCCGCCGGCCGCTTCCAAGTCGTGCGCCGAAGCGATGGTTGTGTAGCAGTAGTGGACTATGCCCACACGCCTGACGCCCTGCAAAACGTATTGGAAACCATTGTGGACGTCACCGAACATAAGGCGGAGGTCATCACGCTCGTGGGATGTGGCGGCGACCGCGACAAGACCAAGCGGCCTGAGATGGCCGAGATTGCCTGCAAGTACAGCGACAAAGTCATTCTCACCTCTGACAATCCCCGGACCGAGAACCCTGCCACCATACTCGAAGAGATGATGGCCGGAGTACCCGACTCCAAACGAAACAAAGTGATGGTCATTGATAACCGGCACGAGGCCATCAAGACTGGCAACATGCTGCTCAACAACGGGGGCGTGCTGCTCATCGCTGGGAAAGGACACGAGAACTATCAAGAAATCAACCATGTCAAACATCATTTTGATGACATGGAAGAGATAACCAACTGTTTTAACCTATAAAGAAAGATATTATGCTATACTATCTGTTCACTTGGCTACACAAAAACGGCTTCCCGGGTTCGGGTGTGTTCCAATACATATCGTTCAGATCTGCCCTGGCATTTTTATTCTCATTGGGCATTTCCATCTGGATAGGCAAATATTTCATCCAATACTTACGCAAAAAGCAGATCGGCGAGTCGGTGCGCGAGCTCGGGCTGGCAGGGCAATCGGAGAAAGCAGGCACCCCGACTATGGGCGGCATCATCATTATCGCCGCCATCCTCATCCCAGTGCTACTCTTATGCAAACTGCATAATATCTATGTGTTGCTAATGATATTCACTACCGTATGGTTGGGTATCCTGGGGTTCACCGATGACTACATTAAGGTATTCAAGAAAGATAAAGAGGGCCTTTCGCCACGCAAGAAACTCATCGGGCAAATCATCCTGGGCTTGTTGGTCGGCATCGTGGTGTATTTTCATCCCGACGCCAAAATTTGTGAAAAAGCCAACGTCAAGAATGCCACTACCCCTGTTGAGTCGGCCATCCAAATTTCGAGCTCTGAGGAGGTGAACACGCACAATGTGTTCGATGCCCCGCACCATTCCACCAAAACGACAATTCCTTTTGTGAAGAACAACGAGTTTGACTATGCTTGGTTCACCAAATGGTTAGGCGACAGTACAGGCAAATGGTCGTTCATCGTCTATATCCTCATCGTGGTCTTCATCATCGCCGCGGTATCCAATGGCGCCAACCTCACCGATGGATTAGACGGTCTGGCAACGGGTACCACCTCTGTGATAGCGGTAGGCATCGCCATTCTCGCATACGTGTCGGGGAATGTCATCTTTGCCAACTATCTAAACATCATGTACCTGCCCAACATTGGTGAATTGGTAATCTTCATTTCTTCCGTAATTGGTGCATGCATAGGCTTTTACTGGTGGAATTGTTTCCCTGCCCAAGTTTTCATGGGTGACACGGGCAGCCTTACATTAGGCGGAATCGTGGCCGTGTCATGCATCATCATACGCAAAGAGTTTCTCATTCCCATCCTTTGCGGCATCTATTTGGCTGAAGCGCTCTCCGTGCTGATTCAACGCTATTATTTTAAATACACTCGCAAACGCTACGGGGAAGGCCGCCGCGTATTCCTGATGTCGCCCCTGCACCACCATTACCAAAAGAAGGGAGTACCTGAACCCAAAATTGTGCAGCACTTCATTGTGATAGGACTCCTGCTGGCTGTACTGACCCTTGTAACATTAAAAGTAAGATAATCACACAAATAAATCATAACCTATGGCAACCAATAAAACCAATAATTTTAGAATCTTCGAACTGGAGAAATCCTTCGACAATCCGATGGCGGCATCCGTGAACGAGCGGCTCATCGAACTTCGTAAAAGAAACATCGCCCAAACCTTAGCGGCCTTTCAAGGCTGCGGCCACAAGCTGGAACAGGTGAAGTCCATCAATGGCATAGAATTCATTGATGATGCCAGTTCCACGAATGCCGATGCCACCTGGTTCTCACTGCAACGCATGAACAAGCCCACCGTCTGGATCACTAACTTCAACAACCTCCAGCAGATTAACGATGACCTGTTGAACACCATCTACGAAAAGGTCAAATACATTGTTTTACAAGGTGTTTATAGCAGCGAAGTGTATGCCTTTTTGGAGGATTTGGACATCCCCTTCTCTATAGAGATGAACATGGAAGATGCGGTAAGACAGGCTTTCTACGCTTGCGAGAAAGGCTACGCCATATTGTACTCTCCTTGTTCCGCAAGCACAAACGGCGAGACCAGTGACGAAAGAGGCCGCAGTTTCAAGGTGGCCGCTGCCCAACTTTAACCTATCGTCATGCGCAAACTGAATCTCAAATGGCAATTCAAGGGCGATGGGGTCCTGCTGACGGTGGTGATCTTCCTTAGCCTCCTGTCAATCGTGATGGTGTATAGCACAAGCAACATGCGGGTGCTGAGCCATTTCGTGCACTTAGGCGTGTGCTACGGTCTGATGGCCGCCTGCTACTTTATGAACTATCGTTTCTTGGGAGAACTTGCCCCTGTCATGTTTGTAGCGGCGATTATCCTGCTGACGATGACCATCTTGTCACAAGCTGTGCGAGGAGTCACCATCTTCGGTCATGATGTGCAAACCTTCTACCTAATTGGCTTCTTAGTCATCTTTTACATCACCAACTTCATAGCACACAAGTACAATGCCGGTGAGCCCTTGACCACCAAACAGCATTGGTATCTCATGGCCGTAGTAGGTGTATTCACGTTAGGAATGGCCAAGTTGAACATGTCCACGGCCATCATCTTCTTCTTCACCTGCATGGTCATCTTTTTTGTAGCGCAGATGAACTGGCGATTTATTGCAGGTATGATTGGTGTGGCCGTATTGGGAGCCACACTGATTGCAAGCATCGTATTTATAGGTATGAAGTCTGACAATGGTATTGAGATTGGCCGTATGAGTACGTTTGTCAATCGTATTTCCTACTATATCACCAAGGACAATGTCAATGGTTATGGCGACCAGATGGTTTTGTCGCGTGCAGCCATAGCGCGTGGCGGCTTCCATCCCACGGGGCCGGGGAAGGGGGTCATCAAGTACCGGTTGCCCGAAAATTCCACCGACTATGCATTCGCCTCCTTATATGAAGAGTTAGGCTTTCCCATCGGCATCTTCATTCTGCTGCTATACTTGATCTTCTTCTACAGGGCACGCGAAATTTCCAAAGCATCAGGAGGGCCTTTCGGGAGGCTCTTTGCCTTTGCCATCGGATTCTGGCTCACTTGCCAAGCGCTCGTACACATCGGCGTGAACTGCGACTTACTGCCCGCCACAGGGCAGACATTGCCCTTCATCAGTAGTGGCGGTGCCTCCCTGGCCGTGTCCGGCATCGCCGTTGGCATACTGCTCAATATTAGTAAAACAAATAAACTTAGAGAAGAGAACAAACCTGCTCCCCCACCCCTGTCATAGTGCGTGCAGAAAATCACGCTTCCAATACGGTCAAAAACCTCCAACCTGTAATAGTTTACGCGATGCGGATAGCTAACGTTGTTACCATCTCCGTCGGGAGTGAATGCATTGGGCACCCAAAGCGCATTGTCAATCCCCTTCCAATCATACACAACATGCACCATCACAATGGAATCACAACCTTTGTCGGTAGGGTACACGAACGAGTAGAAGCCTGCCTGGGCAAATAGGGTATCCTCAAACACAACTTTCACGCTATCGGGCATGCATGACTTAAAGACAAGGCGACTGTTCGGCGGCACCGTGATTCCTTTGCACAGAAAGTTGGAACGGCACACATCGTAATGCAAATGGCTCATACTATAAACCGTAATTGTGTCAATGGGTACAAAATTATTGTCATAGTCATAATTATTCACCAATAGGGTGACGGATCACAACTCGTACTTATATAGTCAATTCCACCGTGAGGGGATTAGGGACAATTGTTCACAATGATAATAACTGATTGCCCCAAAAATCATTACGTTAGCGGCGTAAAAAAAGAATGGAGACTAAGTCTCCATTCTTTAACAATGATTTATATAGCAATTTGAACGTTTTCTACTATGCTAACCCTTGACCACCGGTAAGGGGTGGGAAGCCTTGCGGGCCGCCCTCATCAATCACACCCATCTTGCTCTCATAGGCCCCGAGATTCTCGGTGAGGGCGCGTAACAGGCGCTTGGCATTCTTGGGGGTCATAATCACGCGGGAGCGCACTTGTCCTTTGTTCACGCCTGGCATCATCTGCACAAAATCCAAAATAAACTCATTGTCGGAATGTGTGATGATGGCCAAATTGGAATAATGGCCTTGTGCCACCTCATCGGTCAAATTGATATCAATTTTTTGTTCTTCCATTGTTTTAGATTCAATTGTTAAACTATTCCATTTCCTTAGAAGCCATCAGAGACTCGTACTCTTCCATAGAGCCGACCTCAAGATGCTGGTAGCTGCGAATACCGGTACCGGCAGGTATCTTCTGTCCCACGATAACATTTTCTTTCATACCGATAAGGTCATCGGACTTGGCATTGATTGCGGCCTCGGTAAGCACCTTTGTCGTCTCCTGGAAGGAAGCTGCGGAGATGAAGCTATGGGTTTGCAGAGATGCACGGGTAATACCTTGCAAGATCGGCTTACCAGTGGCGGGACGTGCATCGCGCACTTGTACGAGCTTGAGGTCCTTACGCTTCAGGGCGGAATTTACGTCACGCAACTTTTTGGCTGCGATAATCTGTCCCACGCGAAGCTCATCGGAGTCACCGCTGTCTTCCACTACTTTCTTCTCCCAAATAGCATCATTCTCCTCCTGGAAATCAATCTTGTTGATCAACTCGCCTTGCAGGAACTTGGTGTCGCCAGGATCGTCAATTTCCATTTTACGCATCATTTGGCGCACAATCACCTCAAAGTGCTTGTCATTGATTTTCACACCTTGCAGACGGTACACCTCCTGAATCTCGTTGATGATATACTCCTGCACCTTCTGGGCGCCCTTGATGTTCAAGATATCCATAGGCGTGAGGGAGCCTTCTGACAATGGGGTTCCAGCCTTCACAAAGTCGTTCTCTTGGGCGAGAATCTGCTTGGAAGTCGGAATGAGATACACCTTGGCACCTTCACCAGAGTCGTTACGCGGCGTAATCTTAACCACACGGTTACCACGTTTGAGTTTCTTTTCAAAGGAAACCACGCCATCGATTTCGGATACCACAGCGGGGTCGGACGGGTTACGGGCCTCAAAGAGTTCCGTCACTCGCGGCAGACCGCCAGTAATATCACCTGACTTACCGAAGGAACGCAGAATTTTAACCAGAATTTCACCAGAGTCAATCACCTGGCCCTCGTCAACGGCAAGACGTGCGCCCACGGGAACATCAAAACTCTTGAGCACATCGCCATGCTCGTCCAATACCGAGATACTCGGGTTCTTGGTCTTCAAACGGCTTTCAATGATAACCTTGTCGTGAATGTTTGTCTGCTCATCGGTCTCCACACGATAGGTGACACCTTCGATAATATCGTTGAACTGGATAGTACCGGGCACATCGGACAAGATGACTGCATTGAACGGATCCCAGTCAGCAATCAAATCGCCTTTCTTCACAGCATCGCCATGACGGAAATAGAGGTTAGAGCCATAAGGCACATTAGCTGATGACAGTGCTATACCGGTCGTAACATCGATAATCTTGATTTCAGCGGTACGGCCAATCACCTTATAGTATGTTTTGCCGAAGGCGTCGGTCTTCTCCAAGGCACGCAACTCATCAACACTCAAGATACCGTCATAGGAAGCGGTGATAGAACTGTTAGCAGCCACGTTACCAGCCACACCACCAACGTGGAAAGTACGGAGGGTCAGCTGTGTACCAGGCTCACCAATGGACTGTGCCGCGATTACACCTACAGCCTCTCCAATCTGTACCATCTTGCCCGTGGCCAAATTACGGCCATAGCACTTGCGGCAGATGCCATGCTTCGATTCACAAGTAGGCACTGAACGGATCTCCACCTCCTCGATGGGCGATTCCTCAATAATCTGGCAATATTTCTCGGTGAGTTCCTCACCGGCCTTGATAATCAACTCGCCCGTTTGAGGATGATATACATCGTGGAGGGTCACACGACCAAGCAACCGGTCGTACAAAGTTTCCACCACTTCTTC
>CALDIA010000038.1 GCA_937901455.1 uncultured Bacteroidales bacterium
GGACGCTCTCGGTCTTCTCGATGTATTCGAGGGCCTTCTCTATGCGGTCGGGACCACATTCGTTGTCGGTCTGGCCGGCGAAACGACGGCGCGTGCAGTGACGGCAGTACATGGAACACATGTCCGTGATTAAGAAAAGTACTCTGTCAGGATAACGGTGGGTGAGACCGGGCACTGGGGAATCCTCGTCCTCATGTAATGGGTCGAGCAGGTCGGCAGGCGACTGGTGCACCTCCGCACCGGTCGGGATGGCCTGGCGACGGATAGGACAGTGCGGGTTGCTCGGATCAATGAGGCTCAGATAGTACGGCGTGATGGCCATACGCAACGTCTGCAGCGACTTCTTCACGCCTTCTTCCTCCTCTTGAGTCAACTCGATATATTTCTTCAGTTCTTCGAGGGTCTCGACTCTATTGCGGACCTGCCATCTCCAATCATTCCATTCAGCATCGGTAACGTTTGGGAAAAGTTCTTTTCTTCTACTTGCCATAACTCTTTATTTATTAATGTTTTTTGATTTTATAATACAGATATAAAACAAGGCTGCAAATATACAAAAGTCTGATAAATTGTCAAGGATAAATAATAACGGGGCGAATTATGCTGGTGTTAGAGGCTTTCCAGCAGATTTCCCACCACGAAGCAACTGCCTCCGATGAAGATGATGTCATCAGAGGCAGCGTCTTGATCGGCCGAAAGGAATGCCTCCTTGACCGTCGGGAAGATGCGGCAATCCAAGCCAGCCGCTCTCCATAGTTCCGCTAAGTCCTCAGGCTGGACGGCTCTCTCAGTGTCAGCTTTGCAGAGGTAGTAGAGTGCTTTGCGGGGTAGTAGCGGAACGATATGCTCTATATCCTTGTCGTTTACCATCCCCATCACGATGCGCAAGGTGCGACACGGTTTTTCCTCCAGCTGTTTCATTGTCGTTGACAGTCCGCCAACATTGTGCCCTACATCGCAGATGGTGAGTGGCGCTTGGCGTAACACTTGCCAGCGTCCCATCAGCCCAGTGTTACGCACCACGTGTTCAATGGCTTCGCGGGTGACATCCTTGTCAAAAGGCAGCATCTCCTCCAATACGCCAATTGCAGTCAAGAAGGTTCGCAGGTTCAGTCTTTGGTATTCCCCTTCCAGCGGACAATGCACATGCTCGTATAAAATGTTCCCGCCAGTCTCTTTGATGGTACAATCACTCATGGCTCCGGTAATTTCTATGCCCTCGTCAGCCCGGAATAGGGGAGCGTCCATCCGGTCGGCTATGTCTTTGAATACGGGGTAGCTCTCGGGGTGAAACTCGCCAATCACGACAGGTGTCTTAGCCTTGATGATACCTCCTTTCTCATAGGCGATCTTTGCAATGGTGTCGCCCAGCAATTGGGTATGTTCCAGGGAAATGTTGGTGATGATGGACAGGAGAGGACACAGTACGTTGGTGGCATCCAGACGACCGCCAAGGCCCACCTCGATGATGGCAATGTCAACCCCTTGTCGCACAAAATGGTCGAAAGCTATAGCGGTGGTAACTTCGAAGAAAGAGGGCTTAATATGGTCGGTAATATGCGAAAAACGGTTAAAGAAGTCCACTACTTCAGCTTCCGTGATCATCTGTCCGTTGATGCGGATGCGTTCGCGGAAGTCCACCAAATGCGGGGAGGTGTAGAGCCCGGTTCTGAGACCGCGTTCCATGCAGTATGAGGCCATCAGGTGAGCTACAGAGCCTTTGCCGTTGGTGCCTGCAATGTGCACAGCCTTGAACTTGTGCTCGGGGTTGCCGATGGCAGCCAGCAACGCTTCAATGTTCTCCAATCCCTCTTTGTACGCCGCCGAGCCGACTTTATGGTACATGGGATAAGCTGTAAATATCTGGTCCAAAATATCTTTATAATTCATAGGACATTATCTGATTGCGGCTGCAAATATCGTAAAAATAATGTTCGCTTGTCTGGGGTCCGCTTCCTAATATCCACCAAGTCACTAATGAAAGACCCCATTGAAATAACCCGATACTATGTGCCGAAGCTGCTGACAAGCGCGACAGATAATTACTGGCGTTCATGGTCGGTGACTATGATACCATGTGTATAGTTAAGCTTTAGATTTTTTGCTACCGTGTGCGCTGAAAAATGATGTGATTTTATGGATGAATTACTGAAAAAAGTTACTATCTTTGCAACCTCAAACGATAGCTATGACTCCTAACGAAAACGACATCCTAACACTCCGCTCCATGGTGGAGGAGTCCGTCTCGCGCAAGATGAAGACCCCGGCCGACTTCCAGTTCCTCACCGGCGTGATCCAGGAACGCTGCAAGGAGACACTCGGCGTGACCACCCTCAAGCGCATCTGGGGCTACATCGACGGCTACGACACCACCCGCTACTCCACGCTCTCCGTCTTGGCCCGCTGCGTGGGCTTCCACGACTGGGACGACTTCTGCGAGAATCACAATAGAGCAGGTGAATCCTCGAACATGGTCCTCGGTCGCGCCCTCAACGCGGCCAGTTTGGATGTGGGCGACTGCGTGAACATTTCCTGGTCGCCCGACCGCCGGGTGCAGCTCGAACATCTCGGCAATGAAAGATTCGAGGTGCTGCGAAGCGAGAACTCCAAGCTCAAGCCCGGCGACACCTTCCACTGCACCTGCTTCATCCTCGGGGAGCCTCTCTACTTGGACAACTTCGTGCGCGGCGCTAACCCGCCGACCCTCTTCGTGGTGGGCAACAAGGGCGGACTCACGGAAGTGCGGCGGAAGCGGGAGTGACGGCGAGCACATCGTTCCTATCGGTTGTGTTTTTGTTTTTTTTCGTCACTCATGCAATAATCCTATAACTAATTCGTTTATTAGTTATAAACTTATTAGTTCAAAAGTATGGAAAAACTATTCGAGTTCGGGAAAACGGTGAGTGGCAACACCTTCACAGACAGAAAAAAAGAAACAGAGAAACTGGTCTCCAATTTTAACTTTGGAGTGAACACGTTCATGGTTTCACCTCGACGATGGGGAAAGACCTCGTTGGTGAAGAAAGTGAAAGAATTAACGGAGAACGACAACCTCAAGGTCGTGTATGTGGATGTTCAGAGATGTCGTAACAAGGAAGAGTTCTGTGAAAGGGTCGCATCGGCCGTCCTCACCCAAACATCAAACAAAATCGAGGAATGGATAGGACATGCGAAAGAGTTTCTCAGCCGCTTCAGCATTGGCGTTAACGCGTCTCCAGACCCTATGACAGAGATGAGTGTCAAACTACAAATCTCACCGAAGGAACGTTCCATTGACGATCTGCTACAACTTCCCGAACGCATCGCGGAACGTAAAGGTTTCCGTATAGTATTGTGCATAGACGAATTCCAACAAATTGGCAATTACCCAGACAGCTTGCAGTTTCAAACTGAACTGCGATCCGTTTGGCAGCACCACGAATACACCTCCTATTGTCTGTTCGGAAGCAGAAAGCACATGATGGAGGCTCTTTTCGATGACGAAACGAAACCGTTTTACAAATTCGGAGACATTTTGTATCTACCACGTATTTCTGCCAATTATTGGGTAAAATACATCACCGACAAGTTCAAACAGGAAGAGAAACAGATTACAAGAAATCAGGCGTTATGGATTGTGGAAAAAGTTGACGGGAACTCTTCCTACGTTCAACAACTATCCTGGTATGTGTTCCAGAGAACCACAAAGAAAGTATCCGACAGGACCTTAAATGAGGCACTTCGTGAGCTGATTGAGCAGTGCAACGACCTTTTCGAGACCAAAACGGATGATCTCACGGCCTATCAGATGAACTTCCTCCGCGCCATCGCAAACGGCCACCATACAGGCCTCTCGTCTGCCCAAATCATCCACGAATATCACCTGGGGTCATCCGCCAATGTGAACATCATTAAAAAATCACTCACCGACAAAGATCTCATCCTAACAGAAAACAAAGAGATTTACCTGGCAGACCCCGTAATGGGATTGTGGCTACAGATGGAGCCTTAACCTGAATTATACGGCGAACTCACCCTGCCTAAATCTCCACGAGCCGGAAAAAATTCAGTTCGCGGAAGAAAATGACATCCCAAAACTCCTCCACGAACAAATATGGCGTCACCCTTGACAACCTTTTCGATTGAGAGCACCCTTAATTCGGACCAAATCGGACCAAACAACCAATCCATCAAGTTGTTATTTTTGCGGCGTGAAATCACAGGCAAAGGATTTCACGCCGTTCTTATTATAAGTAGCATTAAAAATATGAAAAACATCTCGATTTTTTTTACTTTGGTTTTGACGGTCTGTGCATCACTATCCTATGGACAGCAATTGAAAACATATACAAACAAAAATTACGAAACTTCCTGCGGAGTTCCAGGCACGCTGACATACTCTTATTACGAAGGTAGTAACGGTGACTACGTAAAACATGGAAAATACACGGTCAGCGCATCCGAGACACTTCCGAAATATTGGAGCAGAACCCTAAAAGATTATGTGACAAGATCCACAAAATATTCGGCTACCGCTAATTTCAAGGACGGATGGTTAAATGGCACTGTGACAGTTACCGTAACCACCACAGAAGCTACGGCCTCCAAAAAAGGGACATCTATCTCTTCTCTGACAGCCAACTTCAAGGATGGTATGCCGCACGGTGCTTGGAAAATGACAAGAACTACAGATGGGAAAAAAACGTATTCGATTTCTGCGAACTTCTCAAATGGGGTATTAGTTGGATCATTTGAGTTGAACGACTATTTGAAAGGGCAATTCGACGAAGACGGTTTTTATACAGGCAAATGGATAGGTAAGAGTGGAGACGACTACGAATACAATTTTATCAATGGTGTGTATGTGTCACTCTATGAGCGGAAAGACGGGAAAGTTATTTGGTCGCTTCCTGAGAATGAAGATGAAAAAGAGTTGTACAAAAAGTTTGCTGAAAGGCAGATGACCCGTGAAGAACTGGAGGAGTCTGGGTATTCTGTTAAAATCACCTCGGCAAATTTGTTGGGGACTGAAGGCCCTGAATTTATGAATACCATTCTGTATAAAGGAAATGACTGCTTTGGTCTGAGCGCAATTGGCGGAGACAAAACATTGGATAGGAAACGTTCAGAAAAACGTGTGATGGGAAAATATATTCGGATAACGAAGGAGAGAGATGTGAAGGTCTTTAAAGCTGGAGAATTCGAGAGGTATGCAAAAAAAATAGAGAACCTTTTGAAAAATGAATTTTTTGAAGATAAAGAGCAACTTTCATCTGCCAAAGTGCTATGGGAAGGCTATAGTGTGAGTCAAGGGCAAATGCCTTACCAATACCGTTCGTATTTGGCCAAAGAGCTATGGGAAAGCTATCGTGTGAGTCAAGAGCAAAAGGATTTGCTTACGAATTTGTACAATCAATATATCCAAGAGTGGCGGCCAGCCAAGCTACAACGTGTCGAAGAGGAGAAACGTCTCGCTGAAGAGGCCCGGCAAAAAGAAATTGAAAAGGCATTTAATGACTTCGCATCAGCAGCCCTTGATAAAATTGTATCCGTTTCATCAAAAAGAGCTGATATGAAAATATTCGGTCCCGAAACTGTCATTGCCGTAGATTATGACAATGATAGGATATGGAGTGAACTATTCTCCAGCAGGTCATCTTTACGTGATAAGATCGGGAAACAATTAAAGGACTTTTGTCCAGCAGCATCTTATAAGATTGATTCCGTGGATGTTGCAAACGGAACAGTGTATTGTACAATTGAAAAATACAACAAAAAGGAGGGTTCACAATATTGGCAAACACAACTTGTTTTTAATTCAACGAACATTGATTTGGATCAATCTTTTGTTTTCAATAAAGCAGTTCGTGTCAGGGGCGATTGGGATGAAATCCGTGATCTGCAACAGATGATTGAAAATAACAAGAATAAGATAATCGAACAGGCCGGAAAAGATTATTCTGACGTTGTCAAGTCGTACAATTCCGAGCATAAGGACTACAATTTAAAGGTGTCGGACGATCTGAAGGAAACAATAAGTAGATTGAACAATTTCACAAAAATCCAACATGGTTATATGAAATTCATTGACTTAAGAGGTTTGGTGGCGAATAAGCATAAACAAATTATGGACAAATGCAGCAAAGACTATGCGGATGTCGCAAAAGCGTACTCATCGTATTTGAAAGGGTATAATGTCGCTATTTCTTCAGACACGAACGAAAGCTACAAACGGTTAAATGATTTGATGACCGTTCAAGATAATTGCGCGAATTTCATTGATTTACGAAAGGTTATTACAGAAAATAATAGCAAATTATCAAACAACAAGTCCGCCAAAAATATTGTTAAAGTTTACTCCACGTATATGAAATCTGTGGACCTGACATGGACTTCAGAATCAAACTGCTGCGACAAGCTACAGAAAGCTATTGATATCCAGAAACAATTCCAGACGGCCGTCTCTTCTTCCAATGCCGCCGAATTGGATCTGAAAGTTAAAAAACTGAAAGACAAAAGCGTGGATAATGTCTTAAAAGAGCTGAAATAATATTGGTCACCGGAAAGGAAAAACGTAAAGTATTACCAATCAAATTAAAGAGAAACATGACTGAGAAATCATCTAATCAAATTTCGTCAGACACTTCTGCATTGACTGGCCTTCCCCCGTTAGTGGGTGACCATCCCGAAATACTCATATTAGGCACTTTCCCAGGTTGCTGTTCTTTGTGCAAAGGTGAGTATTATGCAGACCATGGGAATTCCTTTCGCAAGATTATGGCGGACATTCTCAACAAAGGCATTCCGTTCAAAACATACACCGAATTTGAAATGTGCCTTAAAGAAAACAATATTGCCTTATGGGATATGTTTGAAACCTGTGTAAGGGATGGATCTGCCGACAAAGACATACAATACGGTCAGCCAAATACTTTGGAAACGTTTCTCGGGAATCATCAAAGTATAGGCTTGATAATCTTTAATGGTACAAATGCCCAAAAAGAATTCAAGAGAAATTTCAAGCAATTGTATAAGGAAAAAGATACGCAAACGGCTTTGTCAACCAGCGGTGCAAATGCAAAGGCCTACAATATCAAGTTGGATAATTGGAAAGTAAAACTAAGCCTCACAAAGATCAATTAACTACAATAGGCGCAAAGAAAACATAGTGCCGAAAGAGACTAAATTGCCCCTATAGTAGTACTCTCACTCAAATAGATGGAAGAAGAAACTGCTCGACATCCAAATTCTTATCAACACGGAGGTGATTCGGTTATACCATATCACCTCCGTGTTGGTTAGTCATACACATTTTTCTGCGAAACGTGCAAAGGCATTTAACTGTTGATTGTTAAATGATTTTTGCCAAATTTTGTAGTTTTTTGATAGCCAATGGATAAGAAAAATGTAAAAACACTTGACGACCGCCGTTTTTTGTTGTATTTTTGCAGTGTTGAAAAAAAATGCAGGGGCAGCTTGCGAGGTTGTACATTGTGGCGTGCCCCGCCCCAAAACGAAGAGATTATGGAAATGAAAGATCCCATTGAAGAGGCCCGGCGGTACGTGGCCAACGCCGAGGAGATTATCAAGAAGGCCAACTACGATCCCGAATTGAAAATCTACACGGACAGCAAGTACATCAAGACGGCGGGCAATATCCTCTGGTGTGGCTGTTTGGTCGCATTGGACGCCTTGCTTGACATCCGAGATGGCAAGGGGCGTCCCTCGATTGCAAAATACAAAGAGGCTGCCGGCAAGCGCGACAGGAAGTTGCTGGCGTTCATTGTCGGTGGCTACGACACCATGCATCTTGTGATGGGCTATGACGGCAACAAAAGCAAGAAAGTCTGCGATGCGGGTTTCGAGTATGCCAACGACATCATCAACCGGTGCGCCCTGCTGCTGCCGAAACCTGCCTATACATAACAGTTGAATAACAACCATTTAAGCAATAGCTCCTCTACTACCGTGTGCGCTGAAAAATGATGTGATTTTATGGTTGAATTGTTGAATAAAAGTCGCTATCTCTGCAACCTTAAAAAGCAACTATGGTCCCTAACGGAAACGACATCCTAACACTCCGCTCTATGGTTGAGGAGTCTGTCTCGCGCAAGATGAAGACCCCGGCGGATTTCCAGTTCCTCACCGGCGTGATCTAAGAACGCTGCAAGGAGACACTCGGCGTGTCCACCCTCAAGCGCATCTGGGGCTACATCGACGGCTACGACACCTTCCACTGCACCTGCTTCATCCTCGGGGAGCCTCTCTACTTGGACAACTTCGTGCGCGGCAACAACCCGCCGACGCTTTTTGTGGTCGGCAACAAGGGAGGGCTGACGGGGGTGCGGAAAGGGCGGTAGCAAATCGTGGCCGCCACTTGACCGCAAAAAAGTGTATCTTTGCCGCCAGAAAACCGTCCGCTATGAACACCGTCCGCAGATACCCCGTCGGAATCCAGACCTTTGAAAGGCTGAGAAAAGAAAACTACATCTACATCGACAAAACCGACTTGGTCTAGAAAATGACCAAAGAGAGCCCTTTCGTCTTCCTGAGTCGGCCGCGCCGGTTCGGCAAGAGCCTGCTGACCACCACGTTGTCCTCCTACTTCAAAGGACAGAAGGAACTCTTCGAAGGACTCAAGATCATGGACCTGGAGACGGAATGGGAACAATACCCCGTCATCCATATGGATTTGAGCGTGACGAAAGCGGAAACCACGGTGAATGGCCTGCGGAATGTGCTCTTCCGTTTGTTGAATGGCTACAAGACCCTTTATGGGTCCAGCGAATACGAGGACACGCCTGGAGGACTTTTCAGCGGACTTATCCACCGCGCCTACCAGCAGACCGGCAAGCAGGTGGCCGTCATCATCGACGAGTATGACGCTCCGCTGTTGGACAAACTGCACGTCACGGAATTGCTGGACGAGTTCCGTAATGTGATGCAGGAGTTCTATGTGCAGCTGAAGGCCAACGAGGCCATGATCCGCTTCTGCTTCATCACCGGCATCACCAAGTTCTCACAGCTGAGCATTTTCTCCACCATCAACAACCTGACCAACATCTCGATGGACTCTAAATATGCCGCCATCTGCGGCATCACCGAGGAGGAACTCGCCACCGACATGGCCGCCGACATCGCGATGCTGGCCGAAGAGTTCGAATGCACCCCGGAGGAGATGCACAACAAGCTGAAAAAGCAGTACGACGGCTACCGATTCTCCGAAGTGTCGCCTGACATCTACAACCCGTTCAGTCTCCTGAAGTGCTTCAACCAGCGGAAAATCGCCAACTACTGGTTCGAGAGCGCCACCCCGACCTTCCTCATCCGCCAGATGCAGCATTTCCGCACGGACATCACCACGATGGAGCGCATCGAAGCCTCGGCGACCGCCTTCGACTGCCCCACGGAGGCCATGAACACCGCCCTGCCGCTGCTCTACCAAACCGGCTACCTCACCATCAAGGAGTACGACAGGGAGTCCAACTCCTATATCCTGTCCATCCCGAACAACGAGGTTCGCACGGGGTTCATCGACGGAATGATTCCCACCTACCTTGGAATGGACGGAAGTTACGTGCAGGATGGCTTTGCCCTGAAGTTCTGGCGCGCCTTGAAAAAGGACGACATCGGCCTCGCCGTGCAGGAGATGAAGGCCTTCCTCGCCGGCGTTCCATACGTGGAAGAATTCAAGGAGAAACTAAAGGAGGTGAAGAACTACGAGGGGTTCTATGAATACACCTTCTGGCTGATTTTCAACATGCTCAACGTCTATGCCCGCACGCAGGTGAAGTGCGCGGGCGGCCGCACTGACTTTGTGGTGGAGATGCCCGACACGACCTGGGTCTTCGAGCTCAAGGTGAACGGCACCGCGCAGGAAGCCCTCGACCAGATCAACAGCAAGAACTACGCCCTGCCCTACGAGACCGACGGCCGCAAGGTCGTGAAGGTGGGCGTGGCGTTCGAGCGGGAAACGATGACCGTGGGGGACTTCGTTGTTGGTTAGCCTGCGGCTGTTAGTTAGCCTGCGGCTGTTGGTTACTTCGTGTTGGTTAGTTAATGTAGTTGGTATTAACTATTAACGAATCTGAATCCTTATATTTTGCATAGTTACGAATATAATATCAGGATTTTTTATAATTTTGCCGAGTAGATCTTGGTTTTGGTAATATTTCGGACTTTATGGCAAAGAACCTATCAGCATCACGGCAGAAATTTTGTATCACGCTGACAGTGTGTCTTTTATCAGCCATATTCCTGCCACGCCTCTATTCCCAAAACGACATCACCTCCAACAGCAATCCTCTCGTCGAGATACGCTTTGTGCCGTCCTGCACGCCCTCGACCGACGTTTCTGCCGCGCAAACGGGCAACGGACCCGTCAAGGGATTCTACATCGCCAAGCACAAGGTTACGCGACAGCTCTGGAACGACGTTATGGGTACCCTTGCGGGCGGCGACGCCAACGACACGCTGCCCGTGACCAACGTCTCCCGGGAAGAGGTGCAGCTCTTCATCCTCTGGCTCAACCAAAAAGCGAATATGCAGTACCGCCTCCCCACAGAAACGGAATGGATGTGCGCCGTCTATGCCGGCCTCCTTACTGGCGAGACGCCCTCCTTCTACCGTGACGGCAACGTTGCTGCCACGGGATTCCGACTTGCGATGGACGATCCCGAGGTGCTCCGCGCCGCCGAAGCCGCCCGAAAGGCGGAGCAAGAAC
>CALDIA010000039.1 GCA_937901455.1 uncultured Bacteroidales bacterium
ATGTAATAGTGCAGGTCCGTCTTTATCGGCCCTGCCGTGTTGAAAAAGCGTTCCAGTATCATATTCTCTTGCTTCAGAAAGGTTTGCCGATATTGTTGGATGCCATTGCCGGTGGGATAATCTACTCAATATAATTTCTTTAGTATTTTATCGAAAAAACGAATCAAGGCATCGTCTTTCTTCAATGCCGTATTCCTCAAATAGAAATGCACACATCTGTCGATGGGACGTTGGGGGTCTTTCAAATTATAGCTCTGAATAAAAGTCTCGTCCCAAATATCCAATTTCCGTAGTTCTTTCATGGAATGACGAGGGAAACGCTCCACAATATAATCATCCATATAACACTTTGGCACTTTGGTGTCGACAAGTTCCAGCAAATCAAAACCAAACTCACCTGTTTTGTACAAAAACTCATCGGGTAACGATAGCACCCGCTCGCTTTTCTTGGTTTGCGTGTAGCTTCGACTGAGGCTTATTGGCGAACGATGGTTCATCTCCCAATCCACGAATTGGTAGAAACGACGCTTCGAGGCCACACGGTGCTCGTTCAAGTAAGCCAAATGCAACACCCGGAAATCGTCCACATAGTACATCTGCTTCTCCTCTATCGGATAGGGAATGCGCATGGAGTGCATGTTGCGCACATAGTTGCCGTGGGGTTCCTTGCCGTCATCGTGGAAGAGCCAAGGATAATAGATCGTCGGCGAAAGCCAGTATTCCTTTTGGTTTGGGCAAATCTCCGCCCACTTGAACCAAAACACATCACCGGGCTTGGAATTCAGGATATGCTTCCAATCCTCGGTTTCAAAAGTATTGGCGGCCAGCACCTCGTCGGCGTCCAAGCCCCAAAGCAACGTGTCGCGCCCAGCGGCCACCTCGCGCGCCTTGGCCACAAGCATAGACTGGCGTTCGGCTTCGTTGAACTCGGGGTTCTTGTTGTCAATCAAGATCACCTTAGGATATTCCTTGGCAATCTCACGGCTGCCGTCGGTCGACATCTGGTCAGCGATGATGATATAATCCGCCCACAGGGATGTGGCTTCCAAGAAAGCCCGCAACGTCCATGCCTCGTTGCGGACAGGGGTCATGACGATGTGAATAGGATTGCTGCTTATCTTTTCCATATACCAATATAATTACCAAAATATTTCACCACTTTCATCCAATAGTGCAAAGGCAGTATTGGCGTACGTTTGCAACGTTCCCAAACTAAATGAAAACCTTGTTTGTATTTGCCGTTGCCCAATAGTTGCAGTTCGTCCGTCCATGACTTGTTCCATAGGTGAATGCCATACGTGTCCGGCTTGGCATAACTCATCACATCTTCCAACTGAAACTCCTGCGTGTAATGGATGGGATAGAAATAATCACTCTTATATACCACTAATCCGTTCGTCAGGTGTTGCGTCGTATCTTCTTCCGTAAAACCATATCCGAACAATCGCGGAGTAATAAAACGCGTTATGATTGGCGGGGCAACCATGTTGAATTTTTGGTTATCATAAAAGTCAAGACACATTTTTGCAAAATTCGACTTTGGCTCTGCACCGATTATACCCATAGATGCATTATATTGGTCTTCCCGTCCCAAGAACAAGCCGTCTTTGAGGAACTTATCTATCGGTTTGATAAGCAGCATATCCGTGTCCATATAGACACCACCTTCATTATAAAGGGAATAGAACCGCATATAATCAGCCACAAAAGCATACTTCTGATGTTTGTAGGCATCATGTATCCATGGTATATCCATCGGGGAATTATCCTCGTCCCAACGCTTGATCTCATAATCAGGGCAGTAGCGTTTCCACGAAGCGATGCACATCTCTATCTCCGAGGACAATTTTCCTCGCCCGTACCAGCAGTAATGAATAATCTTGGGTATCATGATTTATTACACATTGTGTCTATTGTATATTCAGGTTTCCACATGATGCCAAACGGCCACAACAACTATATCCGCATAAGGGACTTTTTGTCTGATACTATTAATCTTCTTGATAGTTTGGTTGATTCTTTCAAGATCAGAAAAAAACACTCCTTTCTGCCCCAAAATCAAACATCGACTTATCCCGAAGTTTCATTACAGACGTAATAAGAAAAAGAATCTTTCTGTCCGAAGAAAGATACTCCATAATCCCAATTATTAACAACCTTTCTATACTATCAATAGCAACAAACAAGTTATCGTACTTTCAAAGCAACCGTCATGCGACATTGTAACCAACATGACTCTCCTATAACCCAAAAAATTTTACTATCCTATCACAACTGTTGCCATCGGTATAGTCAAAAACTCTGTCTTTTACAAGATTCCTTTCTTTCTCAAAAACATCCTTCCCATTCTTTACGTCCAAGAGGAAGCCCTTAAACTGACCTTCATTGTAAATATGATGTCCTGGCATAACATCCTTCACATTATCCCAAACAAATCCCCTTTCTTGTTCGTATGCTACAATATCATCCAAAACATAACCTATAGGTTTGTTAACCAATAGATAATCGAAGCTGACAGAAGAATAATCACTTATCAAAGCGTCAGATTTGCCAAGCACTTCATATAATTGGAAACCATTATTCTTCAAGTCGTCATCCGTAAGGAACAATAAATTTGAAAACTTCTTGAAGAACACATACTTTGTCGCCTGTAAATGATGGATTTTGACTATAATCAACAATCTATTTCCTCTTAAAAAAGCATCAAGTTCTGATAATTCACTCGCCTCCGTGTACAAGGGCAACCCTGTTTCTGTGTCGCATCCCGTTTCAGACAAAGAGTTTTGGAACGATTTGCGGAAAGTCGGCATCCAAAACACCACCTTATCCACTCCTTTGATGCTAAAAGGATTATCAACACCAACTGAAACATTGCGAATCAGCAAATCGTTTCTTGGATAGCCCAAAGAAAGCACCTTTTCTTCCTCACAATTCAAGAACCCACATTGCGCTCCATTGACAAACTTCCCTAAGGAGAATGTATAATCAAATGATAATCCACCACCGCCTTTTCCAGCCTTTATCGCGATGCCATGACTGGTATAAATCACTACCTGTCCCTTTCGCTTCACAAATTCAGGCAACGTCCAATGGGTAAAAATATTGTATTTGGCTTGGGAATAAAACCAATAAGATTTCAGCCGTAATCCATGCCCCAACCGGGAAACAAACTTGGTATCCCCAGTATCGGTATACAATCTTGTATCTTCAACCATCCAAACAAACCGATAACCACCTCTTTCCCTAAAATGCTGATACATAGCCCACGCATTATCCCACAAATCCGGTTGGCTCTCGAAGATTATCAGTTTGTCGTCTATTGGAAAAAACCGGAACAAAAAGTATATCAATGGCCTAATTGGTTTGCACAAGACTTCTTGAGCAATTCTTAAAGAACCATTGATACCGTGTTTTCGCATTTTACTAATCAAGCCCATCTGTTTTCCTGTTCTCTCACTTATAGCAATACCCCCCGTTCACCTCAATCAAGCTCCCGTTCACAAATGGATTGTCGATACAGAAGCGGAACGCGTCTACGATTTCGTCAACAGAGGCAAAACGATGGATGGCGGTTTTCTTGTAGATGTTTTGCTTTATTTCATCAGGCTTCGCGGCTTGCCATGGCGTATCCACAAAACCCGGGACTATGGCATTCACCGTGGTGCCTGTACCCTCAAACTCTTTGACAAGATTCTTGCAAAGCGCATGAACGGCAGCCTTCGTCACTCCGTAGGCCAGCACGGTGGCATGAGGGTCTATCCCCATCTGCGACCCCGTGAAAAGAATGCGGGATCCCTTGGGAATCATCGGAAAGAACTCGCGAAGCATGATGTAATGCGAATTGACAGCCACCTCCATCATGGCATCCCATTCATCATCCTTCATTTCCGTAAACGACCGGCGGATGGTCATGCCTGCATTGCACACGATGCAATCCAGATGGTCGGTTCGGGACTTTACATAATCAACAAACCGATAGACTTCATCCCGACAGGTCTGGTCAATCTTACAGGCCTCAAAATTGGCCATTTTATCCTCAAAGTCAGGGCCGACGTAAGTCGCGAACACATAGTAGCCCTTCTCAATTAGCATCTTGGCGACGCCCAAACCCATTCCTGACGTACCTCCCGTAACAACCGCTGTTTTCATAGTCATGGAATCTTATTTCACCACATCCGGATTAGGTTGATGGTCGATTTGACGAAGCGTGTCGTGGTAGCGCTCCAAGATGGTCTTCTTGATGCCCGTTGTGGACGCGCCTTCCCCTCTTGGGAAATAGAACACCGTCACGCCAAGTTCCTTCAGGTAATCGTATTTTCCGACCCAATCGTCGCCGACAACGAACACGTCTATGTTGAGTTTCTTTACAATCTCGGTATGGTCGAGCGAGCGCTGAGGAATCACTATATCGGGATATTTCAAGGCCTTGATGATGGCGATACGTTCCTCAAACGGAATTATGGGAGGATTTTTGTAACTTGCCACAAGTTCATCGGTGCTTACCCCAACAATGAGCGTGTCGCCCAAGCCTCGGGCATATTCAATCATCTTCAGGTGATTGGAGTGGAACATGTCGAATGTCCCGGAAGTGTAAACTACTATTTTGTTGTTGTACATGGTTTTTATTTATCAAGGTATTCTGTATAGGATTTATCTACATCAAAAAGCACGCCGCCATGCATATTAGGCATTTGTTTAGGAATACTCCAATTCTCGCCAAAACCAGATTTCAAGCACTCCTCATACCCAATTGGGACAGGGACTTTCAACATCTCGAAAGGCATCAAAACCGTTTCTGTCACCCATTCTTTCCGCCAAACCCAACGACCTAATGAAGGGATTATCGACTCACCCACCCAATTAGTGGAGCAATCATTATATCTTTGCAACAATTCATCACATTTATTCAGATAATTCAAATAATTGCGTTTCTGCCTTTGAAAATACTTATACAACAAATGTTTACCCTCTCTCTTCACCATTTTATTTATGCCAACGCTCTTGTCGATATGGAAAAAATAAACATAGTTCCGCATTTGCCAAGACATATCATGGTAATACTGCACTTCCTCGTAATACCGATCTCTGGCTACTTCATCGTCAGGCAAATTATCCAACGGGAAAACATCAATAAAAATACCTTGATTGTAAGGATATCGGAACACTTTCTCCCACTCTTGGATTGCTGTTGTTTCACTATTCCGCAATCGAGCAAAATTGCGGCAAAAAAACCTGTCGGTGGTTTCGGTTTGGAAGAAATAAGGATGAATGAACTCTTCTTCGGCTATGGAACATAATTTCAGATAGTCAGCACGAGGCATCGCCACATCAATGTCATCATCCCATGGAATGAAACCTTTATGGCGAATGGCGCCCAACATCGTCCCCGCATGGACAAACCACTTCAGACAATGTTTCTCACATACTTTGGAGAACATATCAAGCAAATCCAACTCTACGCTCCACACTTTTTTCATTTCCGAAGTAACAACATATCCACAACGATTTTCTTCCTTCAGAAACTCTTTTTCAATAACTATATTTAGTGCTTCCATTTCCTTATCGAATTTCGTATTTTCTTTTGGATGAAAAATGGCAGTCCCAACTCTGCTTTCATATCCGAATGCAATTGCTTCGACAAAACATCGTCTTTAAAAGCACACTCTTTCATTTTATCAACAATCTTGTTGTATCTGATCCATATCCCTTCATTTGCTATATACATCGTATTGGTATAACAAGCATAGTGATTGGCTATTTCATGCTTCATCTTTATCATTGCATAAAAACTATCCACATACGAGCAATCGAAGCCGTGTCTCCAACCACCCATCGCACTGTCTTTACGCATGAAATACCGATATACAGGCCTTTTCACGAACTTAGTCATCCCACCCGACCGACACAGATACTGTGTTTCAAACAATGTGTCTTCCTTGATTCTAAGACTTGTGTCGAACCGAATCGTTTTATTATTTATGATTTCTCTTCTGAACATCCGCAACCACATCCAACCTAAATATGAGTACCCTAATGCGTGGCCATGATACAAAGAAGAAAGAGACTCTTTTTGAGACAACAATTCATCTTGCCCCTCTTTACCAACAGCTTCAATCAAACGTCCATTTTCGTCTATTTTCTCATATCCAATCATAACGACATCCACTTTCTCACAAATTGCATCTGAAAGTGTCAGCAATCCATCCGGCAGCACCTCGTCATCCGAGTCCACAAAATAAACCCATTCGCCTTGTGCATTGTCCAATCCCAAATTCCTCGCCGAACTCACGCCGCCGTTCTCCTTGTGGAACACACGCACACGGCTGTCCTTTGCGGCGTAAGCGTCGCAAATCGCCCCACTTTCATCCGTGCTACCGTCGTCAATGAGCAGCAACTCAAAGTCGGCGAAACTTTGGCCGAGGATGCTGTCGATGCAACGAG
>CALDIA010000040.1 GCA_937901455.1 uncultured Bacteroidales bacterium
ACTCCGCCGCGAGATAGAGCAACAAAAGGAATTGTATAGATTGCAGCAAGAGAATAAATAATTGATAATCAATATAATAATAGAATAACAAACAAAGAAAAGAAGTAAACTAACATATTATAAACCATAGCGTTTTGCTTGGTAGCTATAAATAATGCTTCAAAAACATTGCGCATTGAGACAATGGAAAACACACATCATACTATTATCAACGGCGACAGCCGAAAGATGGACGAGTTGAAGGAAAAAAGCGTCCATCTGATTGTCACATATTATCAAAAAAACAAATCGAATTAAATAAATTAGAGTATATGAATCAAAATAGTGAACAGATAAGGCCAGACTTAAGCCTTGATATTGCACAAGACCAAGTGCTTACCCCAAGGCAGCAGCAAGAAGCGATGGCACGTTTCTTGGGAGAGAAAAATTGTAAAGTACAAGATATTTTGGGCCATCGTGTTTTTGTTTACACGACTGCACACAAGAAGTTTATCCTATTACATCGTGCTGTATCATATTTAGGCAATCCACACCCCACATTCAAAAAAAGAGTTCAATTACCACACTGGTATAAGGAATTTTGCGAAGACATAAAGAAAAACAAACTGACATACGATGTTCGCTTTATTGGAGTGTACCATTACAAGGGAGTCATTGTCTTCGTTGACTTTCTAAAAGATACATATCTTCAAAAAATAGTCCACAATTCCTCTGCCCATATATACATCAATGACTTATACCAAGCATTGACCAATGGCGTGTTCCATAAAGAAGATATGTATGGCAACCATATCTATGCCATTCGTGGCAACAAGTTCGCGAGTTATCTTTGTTGCAAAGAAATGGGTCAAAGCATATTGTTTTCTTTGTTTGAGCAATTTAATCAAGGTTTCACTTTTGGCCAATGGCTTAAAGTATTACCTACTATCAAAGAAATGGAAAGGGCAAATTGGCCAGAATGGAGGCAAACCGAATGGCCAGGCTGGTATCTTGAATATAAGTTTAATCAGTTCACCATAGACAACAGCACCTCACCGCATATAATATATACAGGCCAATCAAACAAAGGGAAACAAGCGGGTACTTTCGATTTCGATATTTGGTTTAGGAAAGCACAATTTTATGGCGACCTGAAAGCAAGCGACATCACTGCAACGGAGGCACCAGGCAACGACCAAACCACATTTATTGAGTGCATCAATATGTTTGGTAAGTTTTGGTATGTTATATATGAACATGAAACCAGGAAAGACTCTGAGACGACCGACTATAAAGAGGTTCGCGCTTACAACAGGTATATGAAGAAAGACGAGTTGTCTTATGCCAAACGCCTTAAAACGGGTGTCAAGTTTATGAAGATGACCATTCTGGAACTAAACCGCATAAATTTCCGTGAGGCTCTATCTGAATTTAACCAGGGACACCAACCTGATGGTTCCGCTCGTAATCCCAAGTTTATGATAAAGAAGAAGGATATTGACCGCTTTGTTGTTTTCCGTTATAACTACCAACACTAAATGAAGAAATTTAAGTTCATAGACCTATTCTGTGGCATTGGTGGTTTTCATCAGGCCATGTCGCAACTTGGAGGACAGTGCGTGTATGCCTGCGATATTGACGAGGATTGTCGTAAAACCTACGAGGCTAATTACGGATTACGCCCTGACCGAGATATTACCAAAGTCGATGCAACTACAATCCCGGAATATGATGTTTTGTGCGCTGGTTTTCCTTGTCAAGCCTTTTCAAAGGCTGGCAAACGATTAGGCTTTCAAGATGAGACCAAGGGTACTCTGTTTTTTGATGTAGAGCGTATCATGCAACAGACAAGACCCAAATACGCCTTGTTGGAGAATGTTCGCAACCTCGCTTCTCACGACGATGGCAACACGTGGCGAGTTATACATCAGCACCTTGTGGCTATCGGGTACAATGTCCTATGTGAGCCTGTCATTTTCAGCCCACACTACATTGGCATCCCACAGCATCGGGAACGAGTATATATTATGTGTGTCCGAAAGGACATCGGCGAGTTGCCCGAATTCCTTTTTGATACAGAAAAATTGCCCAAATGCCGCATTGACGACATTATGCAAGATGATAGTGAGATTGCAGATATTGACCGTTACCGTCTTACCAAAGACAAGATAGATTTGTTAAATCTGTGGAATGAGTTTGTGCAGAATATTAAAGGTAACAAATTACCTGGTTTCCCTGTTTGGAGTGAGTATTTGAAACCACTTGACCCAACTGAGGATATGACAGACTATCCAAAGTGGAAAATCAATTTTATCCTAAAAAACAATCAACTTTATCTCGAAAACAAAGCATTTCTTGACGAATGGCTTCCTCGTGCGAAGAAACATCCGTTGTTTTTTGGTGCAAAGGCAAAATTGGAATGGCAAGCGGGACAACATAAGAACCCTAGTTTATGGGATAATATTCTACAATTTCGTCCGTCCGGTATCCGAGTGAAGCCTGGCACATATTTCCCTGCATTGGTAGCCATCACACAGACAAGTATTGTTGGCAGTCGCAAACGCTTTCTCACATTAAGAGAATGTGCCCGATTGCAAAGTTTCCCTGACACATTCCAGCCCGACGTGATAGAAGCACAAGCATACAAGCAGTTCGGCAATTCGGTGAATGTTGAGACGGTGAAGTTATTTGCAAAGTATATGTTTGGAGACAAGGCAACGTTAAAAAAGTACTCTGTTCAGAGTAACATTGTACCCATCAACTTCTTGGAGGTTGCCAAGGAATTTCCTGATGAAATTATTGAGAACAAAGAGATTGTCGATGCAAATGGATTTGACACGACCAAAAATCTGCTCGTCTCGTTGGTAAAGAATGATACAATCCAAATGCTGCTTGACGGCACAATAAACATTTATTATACAGGCAAAAAGTTTCCGTCAACTGTTGAATTGAATCACCTGTATTATTTCATGCCTTATCGCAAAGGGAAGGGAATTAGGGATTTGTATTACATAAAGGTTGCTCGCATTGGTTCTAAACACGAAGTTCATCCCGATGCAGACCCAAATGACATTCGGTTGGTATTTGAAATTGAGTTTGTTAAACAACTATTTCCTGATTACAAGCCCATCCGATTGGCAATTTGGGAAACATTTACAGATACGACTCTCGAAAAAATATTGGATTTATGACACAAAGGAAAATACATGATATTATAGCGAACAATCCGAAAATCGCAACCGAACTCGGAGAACACCTGTACGACAAAATCACAGAAGTCGTAATTCCAGAATGGGAAGAAGTGTTCAAGCAACTGACAAAGCAAGATTGCATTGATTACATCTACAACCACACAATTAACCGTACATACGATGGCTATACAACTGAAATTCAGACTATTTATGGCCAGCTTCAGATATTGTTGGATGTAAAAATTGAACCTGCTCCCGACGAATGGGACAGATTATTCAACGTGGATTTCTTCATAAAAGTGAACGATAGCTATATCGGATTGCAAATCAAACCAATAAACAATAGTTTGCAGATACCGGAGATACACAAGGAATACGCTTTACAAGCCAAAACACACGAAAAATTCAAGAAACAATATGGAGGAAATGTGTTTTACATCTATTCGGAAAAGGTGAATGGGAAAAAGGAAATCGCAAACAAGGAAGTAATTGAAGAAATCAGGAAAGAGGTGGAAAGGTTGAGGAAGTAAGCATCCTCCAAGCCCTCCGCCTTCTCCTCATCTTGGTTTTTTTCGTATGTTTGCAAAGTCAAAACACCAAGACCTACCATGATCCTCAACACGGGCGGACGGACGGATACGGTGCAATACTACAGCGAATGGCTGCTGAACCGGTTTCGCGAGGGCTATATGCTGTCGCGCAACCCGCTGTTTCCCAACACCATCAACCGCATCGAGCTGTCTCCGGAACTCATCGACGTGGTGGTGTTCTGCTCCAAGGACTACAGCCCCATCCTCAGCCGCCTGCACGAAAT
>CALDIA010000041.1 GCA_937901455.1 uncultured Bacteroidales bacterium
CTTTGCGGTGCCATTCCTTCAGGTTTTGTCAAACAGACCTCGCAGGGTCTGGAGGGGTGGGGTGAGGAAATGTAAAAATAGCGGTCCCCTTAATTTTGTGGCGTTGTTTGCTTACCTTGATGTTTAACGGACTTCGCATCAAGGTCTGCGGCAGCGCGAAGAAGTAAAAAATAGAAGTCCTTTTAATAGTTAACGGCCATTTAAAAACACCTCATCATGAAAAAGACCCTAACCTTTGTTGTTATCATCTTGTTTGCATCTATCGGCAGTTTGCGGGCACAGATGGAATTGCTGCCCAACACGCCGTACGACACCTATTTCTGCGCCTCTCATCCCATCCATAGGATTGTCTATTTGGCAGGTGGACAGGCCGTTTACAAATCCGAAGACAACGGTGACAGTTGGGCGACGGTCTATACGTTCGACACGATGTTTAACGCACGTTTTTTCGGAATGTGGTTTTGGGACGAGCATACGGGGTTCGCATCTTGTGCCAAAATCGGCAAGAAAGCAAGTGCCTGGATGTCAGAAGCCCCGTCTTTGCCACAGCTTTTCAAGACAGAGGACGGTGGAATGTCGTGGCAATGCGTGGACACATCCCATACATTCACTAAAATCCAATTTGTCAGTCGGGACACTCTGTATGCATTGAGCCTGGAAGAGAACGTGTCCGCCCTGCACAAATCTGTTGACGGGGGCATTTCGTGGAGCATAGTATTGGGAGAGGAAGACATCTGCGATTATTCGGTTGTAAACAATCAAGTTATCTACGCGTTACACGGTACAACTTACTTTTCAGACGTGGATCTTTCGACCCAGCCGAATCCTACAGTCTTCAAGTCTTCCGATGGCGGGAGTTCCTGGATTACCATACACCCGACAGACAGCAGCAAAGGACCCAGGAAAATGGACCAGATATTCTTTTATGAGGATGGGAAGGGGGTGATTCTCGGCCATGATATCATGTTCACGGAGAATGACTTTTCGACATTTGAGACGGCGAGCGCAGGATTTCCCAGCGCGCCCGATGGATGGAACATTCAAAACAGCACGCTGAAGGGCGGCTTTCAGATATCCACCTCTCTGGCTGACCTTGACATGGCCGGATACAGCCGCATCCGTATCTCCCGAGATTACGGCCTCCATAGCCAGTTGGTTGGCACGCCCCAGTTTGTATGCGAGTCTGTCGGATGCGAAGCTGACACATCCTTTATCATAGTGACGCTGGGGAATGTTTACCGGGCAAAAGGCACAGACTTTCCCAATGTGGGGGTGCCGGAGCGCCCATCGGTGGAATGTCTGGTAAGCCCCAACCCCACGATGGAATCACTCACTATTAGCTGTGGAGTTCCAATCTTCCGGGTGGAAGTGTACGACCTTCAAGGCAGGATTGTTTGGTCGCAGCAGGCCGATAAGTGTAACGAGATACCGGTTCTTGTGTCCTGTTGGGAAAACGGCACATACCTGCTGCTGATTTATACGGAAAAAGGTATGATCACTGAAAAAATCGTGAAATTATGAAACGTTTTTTGTTGTTTTTTGTCATAATGTTTCTTTGTTGTGAAGCCAAAACACAAATAGACACCTTCCAGATTGGCATTTGGTCTTTTTCTTATGATAATGCATCTTCGAATTACCATGCGGGGATAAACACTGATATTGGAAATTCAACTGAGTTCTACCAATTGTTCAAACAGTATGGGTTCAATACTATCCAAATAGAATATCAATTGATGCCTAGTTTCAGCAATATGAGTTTTGCATCGTCGTATCCTTCGAAAGCGTTTATGGACAGAGCCGCTTCTTTGGGGATGAAAATTATTCTGAATTGTCCAGACATGTTCATTAAGTGGACAGACACGATGTATTATAATAACAATTCATATTCCACATATAATGGATCAACCTGTGCAAATGCCCTTGCTTATTATGGAGATCACCCTGCACTAGTTTCATTTTCTGTTACGGATGAACCGCATCATGTTCATTTTGCCGACGTGGGACGCTACTTTTCAGATATTGAGAATTACAATCCAAAACTGTTACGTTTAGCCAACTTGAAAGGAGCAGATGCGAATGATACTATTCTAGGCTATCCAGGTACTGGTTATATATATGCTTATCCGCGCTATGTTGATGATTTTATTGCAGAAACACATCCGAACATATTGTCTTTTGACAGTTATCCCATTTGTTTTTATCACTCTTATGGGTATGTAAATGACACTGCTTTATGGCCAAGGTCTTTTTATTTCAACTTTGATGTGATTGCAC
>CALDIA010000042.1 GCA_937901455.1 uncultured Bacteroidales bacterium
TAAAAGTTGATTTTTAAACTGTGATGACAATCTTTTTTCGTCTTTTATTGGTTTCGACGAGCCAGACGTATTTGTTGATTTGGTTTTTGGACATAGATAGATTATTCTTTGATAATATGTTTTACCCATTCAATAATTGAAGGGGTTGCCTCCAGCACAAATTCTTGACCTTTTGCCGCAGATTGAAAATAATTGTCTTTCCAAGGGTGTGGATGATAACTGATTTCGACTTCTTTGAAACATTTTGGCAAATCCCACTTGCTTTTCGACATTCCATTTTTTGTAAGCACCCTGTCTTTTCTATAGTTAAGAAGTCCGCTGCCTTCAAGTTCGGGCAGAAACGAAAGTTTATCTGTTGGCAAGTAGATAGCATTTTTGTCTCCTCTATTATTCTTGTCTTTAATATGAGGATGTTCTTTCAGCCAATCGGGTGCTTTGAATTCTCCTTTTAAAACCTCAGTCACATCAATAGTTTCGCCAATTTGCATGTAACCATAAATAATATGTAGGTCTTTGGCTCCTTTTTTGAAAACTAATTCTCCTTTTTTGTTTTCTTCTGTTTCTTTGAATCTCCCGAAAAAGAGAAATAGATCACCCACGCTGACATTCATGTTTTGCAAATGGCCCAATGCGCTTCCTGATTGACCAAATGCTGGTTTCCAACCTGGTAAGCGGTTACGAATATCTTTTCTTAAATCGGGGTCTAAATGGCATTCGTCAGGAATATTTATATTGTGTTTAAGTGAGTGAATTATATCATAATAACTCGTTTCATTCCAATGAAGAGATAAAAATGTATTGTTTCCTTTATCGTCTGGAATAGGCAAAGACAATAATGTTCCATCCGGTAAGATAGGGTTTGGGATTTTACCGTTTTCAGAATCGAATCCTTTTCTACTTATTATGATTTTCATTTTTTCTTTGGATTAATCCCAATTTCATAATTATTAGTGACATACTCTATTACTGCCTTTGCTTCATTATCCTCCAAAGAGAACTTCCGACATCTCGGGACAACAAAGCCTTTGTTTTTGATTTCAAGAGCATTTTCTATTCCAAAGTAATAGAAATCGTTGCATACAAGAATGTTTTTTCCACTTAAATCATGAGCTTTGTTGGCATTGCCATGATGTGGATTTTCATGTTGCTCAAACTCGTTATTTTTCCCTTTTATGGGTTCGTAAATATTGTCACCACAAAATGCAATGTCATCATTTTCAGTTACTATTCTATTTCCACAACTCTTAAAACATTCTTTTCCTTTTTCTATTGACTTTGTTGGTTGCTTTTTTTTAGAATATACTATTTCAGTCTCTTCCCAGTAATCTTTATAACTAATTACTTTTTCAACTTTTGCCAAGTAGATTAATCTTTGTGCTTTGTCTGTGTACTTTTGTTTTTTACCTTGTACCACATTGGCAGCCCAACCAGATATCCAATATCCTTCTTCCGCACACCTACGGATTGTAGGTTTGCAAGTAGCCAATGTCAAAATCCCGTGATATGGATTTGGCGCAAATCCAGTATCATGTGTCATTTTGTAACAATATAGATATTTTTTCTTTTCCATGGTGCGTTTTTAAAAGTTTTCAATTATGCAAAAATACGTTTTTTTCTCTCACCACCAACTATCCCCAATCCAAGTATGAACTCTTTTCCTAATATCCTCAATGTTTTCGTCGGGATGGGCTTGGTGGTGCTCTTGTTCTATGGTCGAGAGTATTCCTTCGGCATCCAGCTTCCTTGTGTCAAGCACGCCGAAAGAGACCTGCCTTGAGGTGTATTTGTCATACCTGAAATCCACGCCGATACTCACTTTCAGCATCTCGGAAAGCAGCTTAACCGCTTCTTCTTTTTCGAGTTTGAACAAGCGAAGCATGAGATTATCGACTCGCTTGTTTGTTAGAGCCTCGAGATAGCGTTTGATGCAGTGCTGTATGGTCACTCGGTAAGTGTATTCACGTCCTTCTGCATAGAGGGCAATCACGCGGTTAAGGTCGCCGCCGCGCATGACGAAAGTCCCTAATCGCACAAGTTTGTCTTCCATTGTCGAATGCATTTGCCATTCGCCTGAAATGTGGTCCCAATACTCTCGGTTGGCCAGGATTTGTTCGTATTCCTCTAAAGGGACGCTTCCATAATAATCATTCATTGCATTTAAGTTTTAATGTTTTTACGAAGCAAAGAAAACAAAAGCCTGTGCCGAATCACAGCACAAGCTATAAAAAACTTCAAAAAAACACGGATCCTCATATCATTCCCGGCCCTTCAATCAACCTCGCATGGGTGTATTTCCCTTCGTTGAAAGTTTCCTTAATAGTCGTTCCGTCAAGGACATAATACTCGTCGTAGTCCTCGCGGTAAACCAAGTATCTCGCGTAATCAAATAATTCCTTGACAGTTTCCTCGGTGAGTTTCACCCATTGGATTCTGGGGTTTTTGTCGGCATACAAGCCTCCCGCAATGAAAGCGTTCACAATGTCGTCCCATTCGTATTCGGTGTGCTCAAAGATGTACCAGTTGTCGACATTGCAGGCGTGAAAGAATTCGTTGTTTCGTGACATGAGACTCAAATTTGTTTGTTAACGTGCAAAATACTCACGTTATTTTCATAGGTGAATAGTAAATGCATAATTTGCATAATACTACCACATGTGCATTATTTGCACATATGTGTCATTTCCTGATTTAGGTTGACTGTTTTATTGTGGTAATCGCATTTTTTGCGACAACCACTATCAATACGCAAAAAACTTGTTGTTGTTTTTGGACATTCACCGAATCAGATCCCCGCAAAACCAAAGGAGCAGTCACATCCACTCCACCTCCCCGCTCTTGATGTCGTAGAACGCGGCCACCACTTGG
>CALDIA010000043.1 GCA_937901455.1 uncultured Bacteroidales bacterium
CTCAGTGTTTGCCTTCTTCTGTCCTCCTGTCTGGATGCTGTTGATTTGGGCATTGATCTCAATCCCTTTGTTCGTGCTTTGCGCCAAGAAAGGCACCTTGAAGAGCAAGGCAGAATGGGGTGTCTTCGGTTCCCTCTGCCTGTCCGTAGTCTTGTTGGGACTCATCCTCTATGGTATCATTCCCCAGATTGTGAACCTCGCCGGCAAGTTCGACCTCTTCTTTGTCAACAATTTCCATATGCCTTTCAACTCTGGTACCATTATCTACTTCCTCCTATTGGCAGCCTTAATCGGATGGGGTATCTATGCTGGGTACAAGAAGAGCAAGCCCGTGTTGCTGACAGGCGTCTTCTGCTTCATGATGCTGTTAATCGGCTATTCCACCTTCTTTACGTTGGTAATCCGTTCCAACGCCAATCCTACCATTGATGAGAACAACCCGGAGGATGCTGTGGCTTTGTTGGCCTACCTCAACCGTGAGCAATACGGCTCCTACCCCCTGATTTATGGTCAGAGCTACAACACCCGCCCCATCAAAGCCAAAGACGGCAAGCCTTTCTATGTAAAAGACAAAGAAGCCCGTCGTTATGTGGTATCCAATGATCGAAAAGAAGAGATTCCTGTATATGACCCTGCGGGATGCATGCTTTTCCCCAGAATGTGGGATGCCAGCAAAAGCGCCAACTATGTGGATTGGCTGAACAGTCGCTATAACAGCAACAGTGCTTCCGACAAAGAGAACCGTCGTGCCCTTTCGCGTGGCGACCTACCTACTTGGCAACGCAACGTCAAATACATGCATACCTATCAGTTTGGCTACATGTACTGGCGTTATTTCATGTGGAATTTCGCTGGCCGCCAAAACGACTTGCAAGGCCGTGGCGACTATATGAACGGCAACTGGATATCCGGTATCCCAGCCATTGACAACCCGATGGTGGGCAGCCAAAAGGATCAGCCTAAAGCCATGCAACGCCCGGGACATAACAAGTACTACCTCCTGCCGTTGCTGTTAGGCATTATTGGCATTGTCTATCAGACACGACGCGACACGCCTAACGCATTCGTAGTATTCCTGCTCTTCATCATGACAGGTTTGGCCATCGCCTTCTACTTGAATATGGCTAATTTCCAACCACGTGAGCGAGACTATGCCTTTGCCGCCTCGTTCTACGCTTTCTCTATTTGGGTGGGCTTTGGTGTGCTTGGCATCTACCAGCTCTTCGAGAAACTGAAATCCCCCAATATGAAAGTGGCAGGCGCCTTGCTTACCACTGTGGTATGCCTTGACTTGGTGCCCTGCGTTATGGCCCAGCAAAACTGGAATGACCACGACAGATCCAACCGCTATACCGCACTTGCCATTGCCAAAAATTACCTCGATTCATGTGCTCCGAACGCTATCTTATTCACCTTGGGCGACAACGACACTTTCCCGTTATGGTATGCCCAGGAGGTGGAAGGCTATCGTACCGACGTGCGCGTGTGCAACCTTTCACTACTTAGCACCAGCTGGTACGTGGATCAGATGAAGCGGAAAGCCTACAACTCCGATCCTCTGCCAATCTCCATGACCTGGGATCAATATAAAGACGGAACCCGAGACCTGCTTTACCTCGAAGCCGCCAACAACCAGTTCGTGGATTTGAAAGCTTTGGTAGATTACATCAAATCTCCAGAGTTCGACAAACAGAAAGCAATCTACCTGCTCTCCTCCAATAAGGGATACCGTAGCAACGGCAGAGCCATTCCAGGTAGTTTCTCCTTGAAGGTGGACAAAGAAAAGGTGATTGCCAATGGTACCGTAGCACCACAAGACACTAACAAGATCGTGGACCGCTTGGAGTGGAACATGAAGACCAACGGCGTGAACACCTATGCCAAGGCCTACATCATTATGATGGATATCTTAGCCAACAACAACTGGGAGCGACCCATCTATTATGCCTCCACCACAGGTTCTGACGCATACTTGGGCTTGGAAGAATATTTCCAATTGGAAGGCTTCGCTTATCGTCTGGTGCCTTATAAGAACGACAAGGCTCCTGCCAACAGATATGAGTTTGGATCTATCAACAGTGATATTCTCTACCACAATCTGATGGAAGTCTTCAACGACCATACGCGCGTGGATGCAATCAATAATCCTAATGCCCCTGCCAAGGAGGCGTATCCTTATGCTTGGGGCGGCTGGAACGACCCACGCGTCTATCAAAGTGAAGACAACACCCGTCTCGTACCTCTGATCCGCACCATCTACGGTCGCTTGTCAAACACTCTGCTCGCCGAAGGAAAACCAGACAAGGCATTAAAGGTTCTTGACAAGTGCAATGAAATAATTCCTAACGAAATATATCCCTATGTGTCGGTAATGTCTTATCAATACGGTTACACGCAAAGATGTATCTCCTCGCTGGAAGATTTCTTCAGTATTGGCACTGCTGAAGCCGACAAACATGGTGTGCAAATGGCCAACAAGATGTTGGACGGCTTTGCTGAATTGTTCCATTGGTACAACAAAGCGGATGAGAAGACCCTGTTCTTCCATGCCGATGACCTCCGCTACGACTGGCTCTTCTGCGCAGCATTCCTAAACACTGTCAACGACAAGGATCAAGCATTGAACGCCCGCTTCAAGGAACTGGAAATTGACAAAGTCTGTGACTTCTCACTGAAGCACTATCAAGGCAAAATTAAAAATGCCTTAGGCGTTTCGCTCGACCAACAAGCCATTGCCGATGCATTCCAAGAGATGAGCCAAATGTTGGTGGTGGCACGTTATACCGGCAACACCAATGCCATTGCAAAAATCACACAGTTCATTGATGGACAAATCAGCTTGGTAAATCAATATTCACCGCAATTAGGCAATTACCTCAAAAACTACATCTATGGTGTGTCCGACCAAGAAGGAGAGGTAGCGAAAGCCGCCTAACAAAACATTGTAGAAAAATGAAGAAGTTTGCAGTTATATTATGTGGTTGTGGAACATTGGACGGCAGTGAGATTCACGAATCTGTGATGACACTGCTGGCCATCGACCGCAATGGAGGCGTGTATGACATTTTTGCGCCCAACGACAACCAGTATCATGTTATCAACCACGTCACCAAAGCTCCCATGGAGGAGACTCGGAACATGTTGGTGGAAGCAGCGCGCATCGCACGTGGCAACATCCGTCCGATTGAGGAATGCGATGTGAAACACTACGACGCCTTGGTCTTTCCGGGTGGTAATGGTTCCGCCAAGAACCTCTTCACTTACGCCCTCCATGGTCCTGACTGCATGGTGCGCGAAGACGTTGCCACATTGATCCGTGCTTTTCACGCAGCCCACAAGCCGGTAGGTGCGTTATGCATCGCCCCTGTAATGCTGGCCAAGGTGCTGGATGGCATTACGATAACCATCGGCAGTGACACTGGTACCGCTGCACACATCTCAGCCATGGGTGCCCACCACGAAGCAAAACAACAAGGTGAAGTGACCATCGATGAGGAGAATCTTATCTTCACCACTCCCTGCTACATGCTGCCCGCCCGCATCTCTGATATTGCCGATTGCGCCGACCACCTAATAAAAGCCATGATGCCCTATCTATAATGGCTCAGAACATAGTACTTGTCGGCTTCCCCGGAGCTGGAAAGTCCACTATAGGCAAAAACCTCGCTCCATTGCTGGGTCTCCGTTTTGTGGACCTGGACAAATATGTGGAACAACGATTCCAATACTCAGTTCCCCAACTTTTTGCACAGTTTGGGGAACTTGTTTTTCGTAAATGTGAGTTTGAGGCCCTGTCGGAAATTCTGCAAGACAACCATCAATTAATCGCCACCGGTGGCGGTACGCCCTGCTATGAACAAGCCATGCAACTGATAAAGAAAAAAAATTTCTCGATATACATAAAAATGTCGGAAGAGGCCATCGTGCAACGTTTGTCCAAGAGCAAAAAACCACGCCCTCTAACCTCTCACCTCTCTTTAGAGGAGCTGCAGGCTTATGTACACCAAACATTACAAAAGCGGGCCCACTACTATGAGCAGGCCCACCTAATCGTTGACGGAGAAAATCTTGACATTCCTCGCTTGGCTGAGGAAATACACAAAATGGCTATCTGAGCATCTCCACTGCCTCTTTGATGCGACGACAAGCCTCTTTCAGTTTATCTTCAGAAGTGGCATAGGAAAGCCGAATACAGTCGTCATCTCCAAAAGCACTACCTTGCACTGTGGAGACTCCAGCATCCAAAAGCAGATAGAAGCTCAAATCCTTGGAGTTCTCAATAATAGTACGACCATAATTCTTGGCAAATTCTGATTCAGCGGGTACGTTCTTACCAAATAAGGAACTTACTTTGGGGAAGAAGTAGAAAGCCCCCTGCGGCATTCGGACTTCAAAACCAGGGATCTCCATAAGCAGACCATACACCAAATCACGGCGCTGCTGGAAAATGTTGCGCATGCCGATAATATCCTCAGAAGTGGCAGGATCCATCTCCATAGCGCGCAAAGCGGCACGCTGGGAAATCGACCCCGTAGCAGAGGTAATTTGCCCTTGCATCTTGCCACAAGCCTTAGCTACATCCACGGGAGCACCAATGAAACCAATACGCCATCCCGTCATGGCAAAACCTTTAGCCACACCATTGACTGTCACCACCTGATCCTTGATGAAGTCAAACTGGGCTATACTCTCATGATGACCGATGAAATTAATGTGTTCGTAAATCTCGTCCGACATCACCATCATCTGCGGATGCTCCTTAACTACTTCAGCAAGGGCACGCAACTCCTCCTTGGAGTAAACCATACCCGTAGGATTGGAAGGGCTGCTGAACATCATTAACTTTGTCTTAGGCGTAATAGCTTGCCTCAATTGTTCGGCAGTAATCTTGAAATCGTTTTCCAACTTGGCGGGGACATACACGCATTTACCCTCAGCCATCTCCACAATAGCTCTATAAGATACCCAATAGGGTGTTGGGATAATAACCTCATCACCAGGGTTTACCAAAGACATCACCACTTGATAGATGGATTGCTTGCCTCCTGTGGAAACCACAATTTGATTAGGGGAATAGTCAAGATTGTTATCTCTTTTGAATTTAAGGCTGATAGCTTTCAAGAGATCGGCATAGCCTGGCACGGGAGGATAGTGGGTATAGTTGTCGTCAATAGCCTGTTTGGCATACTCCTTAACCATATTTGGGGTGTTGAAATCAGGTTCGCCGATACTTAGGCTGATTACATCCTTGCCCTGTTCTTTCAATTCGCGAGCGAGGGCTGTCATGGCTAACGTTTCAGAAGCAGCCATGCTGGTAACTCGAGTTGATAGTCTTTCCATATACTATAATTTTATTGTTGGCTTAAAAGGGGTGCAAAAGTAAGAATTTATTGGGGACAATCACCTAAAAAGTTACTTTTTCACCAATTGGCCGCAAGCAGCGGCAATGTCCTGCCCCTTGCTGGCACGCACCTTGACCACCATATTACAGCTGTTGAGATAATCAATGAAAGCCTCCCGATGATTGGGATACGTCTTATGAAACTTGCCTCCAGGGGTTTCGTTGTACTCTATGATATTGATTTTGACGGGAAATGGTCGACAAAAGTGAGCCAGTTGTTCGGCAGCGGCAACCGAGTCATTCACAAAGGAGAGCAGAAGGTACTCCAGTGTGATGCGGTCGCCAGTTTTTTGATGATAATAGCGCAGGGCTGCCTGCAAGTCATGCAGATTGTTGGTTTTGGTGATAGGCATAATCCGTTCGCGCACCTCTGGATCGGCACTATGGAGTGAAACAGCCAATCCGCAAGGGAAGTTTCGATCGGCCAAGGCCTTGATGCCCTTGATGATGCCGGCAGTAGAGAGCGTGATACGTGTAGGCGACAGCGCCCATCCATCCGCAGCGGTTAACTTGTTGATAGCCTCCATAACATTGTCAAAATTAAGCAGGGGCTCGCCCATACCCATGAAAACAATATTGGAGATTTCGTGCCCATACACCTCTTCTGCCCGCTTGTTCATCAGTACATATTCGTCCACAATCTCACTATAATGAAGGTTACGGATAAATCCCATAGTACCAGTAGCACAAAAGGCACAGCCGAGAGGACAACCTACTTGGGAAGAAATACAGGCGGTGACCCGATCTTTGGAGGGAATCAAAACGCCCTCCACCTCTTTGCCGTCATGCAGCTGGATAGCGAACTTCAAGGTGGTGTCCTTGCTACGCACCTCCTGCACAATCTCTGCCCGATGGAAGGAGAATCCACGCTCTAATCGCTCCCGCAACGGCTTCGACAAGTTGCTCATCTCTCCAAAACTGCCAGCACCCTTTTGCCATAGCCAGGTCCAAATCTGTTTGGCTCGGAACTTTTTCTCCCCAAGGGAAATTAAATATTCCTCTAAACGTTCGTAAGTGATGTCTCTAATATCTTCCATGATGTGATTATTTGCTGGGATGAACGGTGTGATGCAATTGAACAATGATGTCAGGAAATCTCTCTTGGAGATGATGGGCGGTCTGTTCGGCGAAATAGACGGAGCGGTGTTGACCGCCCGTGCACCCGAAACTGACCATCAGATGGTTGAAATGGCGCTCCAGATAGTTAGTAACCGCAGCATCTACCAATCCATTGACGTGATTTTTGAAATCAGCCACCTCTGGGTATTTTTCCAGATATTGGATTACACACTCGTCGCGGCCTGTGTTGTGGGCAAACTCCTTTTCCCGACCAGGGTTGGGCAATGCTCGACAGTCGAAGACAAAGCCGCCCCCGTTGCCAGAGGGGTCGTTGGGCAGACCATTCTTGAAAGAAAAACTCTGCACTGCCACGGTCAAGGTTTGAGATGGCTGGTAAGGCTTGACTATGTCGGAGGCAATGAGTGAACGTAAGGCGGATGTCAGTTCTGGCAACTCAATGGGTAATTGCATTTTGTCAAGAAGTTGCTCCAGATTTCGCACTGCATAAGGTACGCTTTGCAAGAAATGTGTTTTTCGTTCAAAATATCCGCGATAACCATACGCACCCATGGCTTGGAGGATGCGGATTAGCACAAACCCCTGAAAATAAGAGACGAAGACCTCTCTGTCCAAGGAAATCTTCTCCGAAAGGGTACGCATGTAAAGGTCCAACAGGTGCATACGAAAATCCTCTGGCAGATCGGCCTTGGCATCATACAGCAGCGAGGCAATGTCGTATTGTAACGCTCCCTTGCGCCCTCCTTGATAATCAATGAAGAAAACCTCCCCATCTTTCACCATGATATTGCGCGATTGGAAGTCGCGATAAAGAAAAAAGTCATCTTCTGCTGTCAACAGATAGTCCATCAAAGCCTGATAATCATCTTCCAACAACTGCTCGTTGAATGGAATATTAGCCAATTTGAGAAAATAGTATTTGAAGTAGTTAAGGTCCCACTGCATCGATTGCCGGTCAAAGGTGTGTCGAGGGTAGGCAACGGAAAAATCAAAGTGGTCTTGGCCTGAAAGCTGAAAGGCGGGAAGGGTGCGCACCACCTGTTCGTAATAATCTTTCACCTTTTGCGACAACGTTTCACCCTCGCGGTTTTTGCAAAGAAATTCGTAGAGAGTGGTGTCTCCCAAATCAGACTGAAGATAATGCTTGTTGTTGTCATGCACTGCAATGAGGTGTGGTACGTTCAGCCTTTTTTTTTCAAAGAAGCGGGTGAAGGTGAAGAAGGCGATATTTTCCGCCACATCGTCATTGAAGGCGCCGATAAGAGTGGAGCGGTCGGCCATCACGAGTCGGTAGTAGCGACGGTGGGAGCCGGAAGCAGCGAGGGCTTGACAATCTGCCACAGACTGTCCTGTTGTCGAGGCGGCCATCTGCTTCAGTATAGATATTTCAGAATCTTGGTGTGTCATAGGAGAATTCATTACAAAAGGTTCAACAAATCCAGAGGATGTTCGATGAAACAGGTAGCGCCGGCGCTCTCCATCTCGGTGCGAGGTCGGTAGCCCCAGAGTACGCCTACGGGTTTCACGCCGGCGGCACGGGCAGTTTGGATGTCCACACCCGTGTCACCCAGATAGAGGGTCTCTTCGGGGGTACATTGGGTGGCCTCGAGGATGTCATAAACAACCTGCGGATCAGGCTTTACGGGGATGCCAGGGCGTTGGCCTAACAATACGTCAAAGGCGACTTCCGGGAAGAAGGTGGCAAAGAGTTCTGGCAGCGCCTCCTGTACCTTGTTGGTGGCTACCGCAATCTTGATGTTCCGTTGCTTTAAGGTTCGAGCCAGATATAGGATGCCGTCATATGGGGCGGTTCTGTCGGACATGTGGAGGGTATAGTGGTCCAGGAATTCTTGTAAGCAGGTGTCGAACAATGTTTTGTCGGGGAACACGCCTGGCAGGATGCGTTCTATCAGCTTGGGCATGCCATTGCCCACAAAATACTTGTAGGCATCAGCAGTATAGGTGGGGAAATGATGCTTCTCCAGCATATAATTGGCCGAGTCTGCTAAATCCTGCAGCGTGTTCAGCAGTGTGCCGTCAAGGTCGAAGATTACTAAGCGGATCATTTTTTGTAGAGTTTGTAGTCGAATGGGGTGTCGAAAGTGGCAAAGTCGGCGCCGAGGAGATCCTTTTCGGAAATGATAGGGTTGGAAACCTGCCAGTCGATGTGGAGGTCGGGATCATCGAAGCGGATGCTGCTTTCGGAATCTTTGTTATAAAAGTCTGAACATTTATAGGCAAATATGGTGTTATCCTCGAGGGCGGCGAAGCCGTGGGCAAAGCCGGCGGGCAGAAAGAACTGCACAAAGTTGTCGGCGGTAAGTAATACGCTGTGGTATTGGCCGTAGGTGGGACTGCCCTTGCGAATGTCGAGGGCAAAGTCGAGGGCTGCGCCGTGAATTACACGCACGAGTTTGGCTTGGGCGTATGGCGGGCATTGGAAGTGAAGACCGCGCACGACCCCCTTTTGGGAGCACGACTGGTTGTCTTGCACGAAGATTTCCGTGATACCAGCCTCTCGCCAAGCCTTTTGATTATAGCTTTCAAAGAAATAGCCGCGGGCATCCTGGAACACTTTGGGATGCAGGATGAGCAAGCCATTGAGGGGTGTTTTCTCTATTTCCATACATTAAAAATTGCAGGGTGCAAAGGTAATAAAAATGTGAGAAAAATCCGCACACCTCCCCGGCGTGCGGAATGATGTCCATGTGGCCACATTCGCTACGCACCCACGCAGGCAGAACAACTTGTTGCCATTAAAAATACGGATTTTGAATAATAAAAATCTGTTGTCACTCCACCGTCTCCATTTTTTCCGTAACTTTGCGCCCCAGAAACACCATTATAAAATGACAGACAGAATTATCCTCTCCATCGAAGAGAGTATTCAGGTTAAACAGCTGATATTACAAGATATAGCTTTTGTTGAAAAAATAGAGACCATTGCTGATTTGATGTGCACCTCTTTGCACAATCAGGGCAAGATTCACTTCTGCGGCAATGGCGGCAGTGCAGCCGATGCCCAACATCTGGCTGCGGAACTCTCCGGACGCTTCTATTTCGATCGCCCACCCTTGAACGCCGAGGCATTGCATTGCAACACCTCCTATCTGACTGCTGTGGGCAACGATTACGGCTATGAGTACATCTTCTCCCGACTGCTCGCTGGAACCGGTCATGCGGGTGATGTACTGGTCGGTATCTCTACCTCCGGAAACTCCCAAAACATCGTCAATGCATTTGAAAAAGCCCGTGAGATGGGCATCAAGACCGTGGCAATGACTGGCCATGACGGTGGCAAAATGAAAGACCTCTCCGACCTCTGCTTCAATGTGCCATCGACCGATACCCCCCGTATCCAAGAAGCCCATATCATGGTGGGTCATATCATCTGTGAACTTATTGAGACAACTTTGTTCGGACATCTAAAAAAGTAATAAACTATAATTTTTTATCATGCTTGATTATTTCAACGAAGTTCCCTATTCCGTTACTATCTGCAATAAAGAAGGCATAATTCTGGAAATGAACGATATGGCGGTGAATGTGCTGAGCCACGGCCAGCAGATTATCGGCCAGAACCTCCTCGACTGCCACCCGGAACCCGCCCGCACCAAGCTGGCGGAGATGCTGAAAAACCACAACGTGAACGCCTATACTATCGAGAAGAACGGTGTCAAGAAGTTAGTCTATCAGTCGCCCTGGTTCCAGAATGGTGAGTTTGCGGGCTACATCGAACTCTCGATGCCCATCCCGATGGAGATGCCGCATTATGTGCGGAAGCCGAAGGAGTGAGAAAACGGATGGCGGGTGGGATTTGTTCGCGCACCCGATACTGTTGATTTGTTGCACTGTTGATTAGTAGAACTCATGGGGCGTGTGGATGTGTACGGAGGAGAGGGCCTCGTAGGGGATGAAGTCGGTGTTGTGGT
>CALDIA010000044.1 GCA_937901455.1 uncultured Bacteroidales bacterium
ACGCTCTTCCGATCTTATGGGAGAATTTCGGGCACATTTGCGATGCTCCGCATCCATCCAAACATGAAGAAGCCGTCATCAAATGGTTGAAATCTTGGGCTGACAGCCACAAGGTGCAATGCGAGCAGGACTCCATTGGCAACCTGTTGTTCACCATTCCTGCCACTCCAGGATTCGAGAACCGCGTGCCGGTCATTTTGCAAGCACACTGCGACATGGTCCCGCAAGCCGACAGCGACAAGAAACACGACTTTCTCACCGACCCCATTGAGCCTATCATTGACAATGGTTGGGTAAGAGCCAACAAGACTACTTTGGGTGCTGACGACGGTATTGGCGTAGCCGCAGCATTGGCCGCAGTCACCACTCCTGGAGTAGAGCATGGACCATTAGAGATTCTCGTCACCATTGACGAAGAGACGGGTATGACTGGTGCTTTCGGTTTGAAAGAGGGATTTGTGAAAGGCAAGATACTCATCAACTTGGATTCTGAAACGGAGGGTGAACTATACGTGGGCTGCGCCGGTGGCCTGGATGCCAACTTTGAGCGTACCTATCAGACCATCCCCACGCCAGCAGGCATGAAAGGCTACAAACTCTTCATCACTGGCCTGCATGGTGGTCATTCCGGAATGGACATCAATTTGGGACGTGCCAATGCCAACAAGCTGGCCACCCGTTTCATGATGCGTGCTGTCGCCAACTTCGGGGCATGTGTCAGCACTGTGCATGGTGGCAGTCTGCGCAATGCCATCCCGCGTGAGGCCACAGTTGTACTTGCCGTACCTGCCGACAAAGCAAAGGATATCGAAGCTTTCGCCGCTGAGTTCGAGAAGACTGTCAAGGCTGAATTTGCCCATACCGAGGAAGGCATGGCTATCAGCCTCACCGCTGTTGACACCCCCAGTGAGGTCATCGAGCCAAAAGCACAATGCCAATTCATCAACATGATCTTCGCCATCCCGAACGGTGTGTTGCGCATGAGCGATTCCATGGCTGATCTGGTGGAAACCTCCAACAACTTGGCAGCCATCACCGCTGAAAACGGCAAGATGACCGCCACTTGTCTGCTACGCAGCTCTGTGAACAGCGCTAAAGAGGCCTTGGGCGACAGAATGACAGCCATTGCCCAACTTGCAGAGTGCGGTATCGAGCTTACAGGTGCATACCCAGGATGGAACCCCAACATGGAATCTCCCATCATGAATACCTGCAAGACCGTTTACAGCCAGAAGTTCGGCAAGGAGCCCAAGATCATGGCCATCCACGCCGGCTTGGAATGCGGCCTCTTCGGTGTGTGCTACCCCGACTGGGACATGGTCTCCTTCGGGCCTACCATCGAGCACCCGCACTCTCCCGTTGAACGCGTCAACATTGAATCGGTGGGCAAGTTTTTTGACTTCCTGACCGCCGTCTTAAAGAACGTTCCTACAAAATAAAAGATACCTGAGCGCAAAGAGGGTGAGCCGATACAAAGTTCATCCTCTTTCTTTTCCTTGTAGCTCGTCGTGGGTAAAAGTCCTAAAAGATCGGCATTATGGAACAACTGAACACCTTGGATCCCGAATGGCACGTGATCTTAAACATCAACGCTAATGAGAACACACTTCTGCAAAATTGGATTGTCATCGCCCAGAAGTTAAAGTCGGCAGGGTTCCATTACGAGACGCACCACGTCACCGCCATTGGCGAGGGTATGGGCACGGTCGAGCGGCTATGCCGGGCTGGGGTGCATCTGCCAATATAACGGCGGTGGCATGAGAGAAGCCAAAATGGCCGACCCGCAAGACGGTCTCATGGACATCATCATCATCCCCGACATCACACCCCCAATTCAAAGTCAACTTCAAGCTCAAGGGTTACAACACCGGAAAGGTGGCGGCAAAAAAGACCATGGGCAAGAACGCCTCATCGGATGGTTTTAGAGGTTCCAGCCTGATGCTGTTATTCTTTTTCTTTAGTGGCATTTGGACGGGTTTGTATGGCTTGGTGGCGCTCGTTGCGCATCGCCGCAACCACAATCCTGTGTCTTGGTATATACTCGCCATGTTCTTTACCCCCATTGTAGCCCTTATTCTTCTTCTATTAACGGGAAAAGAAAACAACAATTCCGAAGAATACAAATTTTAGGGCTTAAGACTTTTGTCTTTAACAACAACAATTGTCACTATCGACATTTGACCTTCACCCAACAACGGAGGCCTGGGATGCACGCAGCGCCCCAGGCCTCCGTTTTACCTATAATTCAACTTATATCGTTCCTTTTCATTATAAAAAAGATACTGCTGAAAAGAAACGACATCAGCAGTATCTATTGTTTTCTTTAGAAAGGCATAAAGCCTATTCCCAGTTTGAACTGTATCCAATAGGCGCCCAAGATTCGAGCATGGGCATAGTTTTGGAATGTCCTACTGCCGCCAGAGAAATCATTGTCCTTGATGATACCTTTATAGCCTCCAAATGTGGATCCCAAGGAGACCCCCAAGGATAATTTCATAAAGTTTGTAGGCCAGAAATCGTAGCCATACTCAACCTTCAGCCCCAACAATACAGACCTTTTGCTTCTGACAGAGGAGAGTGCATACGGGTTTTCGGGATCAAATTCCCCATCAGGCCAATAATACAGAAGATGCTGGTTGGGGGGAATACTGTCTGTCAGATAATCGGGAATCGCGCCATGTATCTGTTTGATCAGCTTGCCTGTCAAGGAATCTCTCAACAAGTTACCCTCTCCATCCTTGGCATAGGTATAGGTGCCATCCATCACATACTTGGGAAAAAAGCAGTCGAGGTTAATCTTGAGATAATGGCCCACAGGTGCTTTGGAATTGCCCAGATATTGCTTATAGTAAAGATTGAAGCCATGGGCGGTGACATGTCCATCAAAGCTACGGGTATAGGAATATACATTTGGTTCGGTAGGGTTATCCCTATAGTAGAGATTGTCCTGGTATCCTTCAAAGGGGGAGGTGAAGAAGTTATAGCCGACACCTATGGTACCTTGTTCCCAAAGCGGAATTTCGATACTGGGAGTGGCGAAGAAGTTCAGGCTTAGGAGGCCAAGTTTGTCTTTGCCTCTGGCGTCCAGCTCCTGGCAAATGAAGTTCGGATTCACGTACGCCGGGGAAGTAGTACCCTCTATGTTGAAGATCACACGTTTGCCTAACAATCCGTAATATTGGCCAAAAGTCATGGATACAGACAACATTACAACAAAAAGTAGGAATATCTTTTTCATAGCTTAATGAACTAAATAGGAACGAAGTTGTGTATAAATAAAATTATCCATCACCGTACGGGCGCTGGCCTCATTCATGCTCATGCGCTTGGCCACTTGGGTCTTGCCATTCAGGACATCGACCACTACGAACTGGGCACGCACATCATAGAGCGGTATGGCATAAGAGGCAGCGGCTATGGGGATCATGATGGGATTGGTCAGCGAGGCAATCGTGTACATATACTTGTTAAAGGAGCGGTGTCGGTCTAATTTGCGCACTGCACTGGCAAAGCACACATTACGGCCACCGACAGTATCGATAATATCTTCCATATCAGTAGCGGTGAAGTAGATCATGGACATGGCATCGGCATTGTCATAGTCATTGAGCCAGCGGTGCCAGCGGGCCACTTCATTATAGTATTGCGTGTTGGGATGTTTGTCGGTCAGGCTGCCCACCACAACGGGTTCCACATTAGATTTCTTGGTAGTGCGCATCATCATCTTAAGCAGATGGTCGGAATAGTGGTCAGCGGCTTTGGCTCTTTCCGAATTACGGCCATTATAGAAACGTACGGTGGGTGGAATCACCAGCATCGTTTTGGAGTTGTTCAGTCCAGGGGTGACGATGGCACTCAAAATCTGCTCGTTCACTGATTCAGACATGGCTTGGTTCATGAGACTGTAGAAGGAGCTGTCGCGATGGATGTCCACCAGCATATAGTTCACAGTCTTGAACTTTTTGTCGGGGAGCACCTTGGCCTGTTCATTCTTGTTGAGGCGGTCGTACTTGGAGACATTTGGGTCTGCGGTGGCCTGCTCTGCGGGCACAGAATCGTGGATATCCTCCAACGCGATGCCTTGTGGATAGTCGCAAAAGTCGGTGTACTTCATCTTCTCCGTCACGAAGATATCGCTCATCAGGTCCTTGATTACCATTGGGTAATACTCATCGTCAGGGTATTTGGCGTTTGCTTCCCAAGCCTTTCGGAGGGCCAGTACCGACCATTCGTTGCGTGTGAGCTTACTGTAGAAGTGGTTCACTTGCTGCATCTCGCCCTCCACTTCACGGTATGAGTCAAAAACGGAGTTGGCGGAGTTGTTGTTCTTGTGTTTGGAGCCTCCATAGTAGGCGGCCACCTCAGTCTTCGCAAGAAACGGGTCGTCAGGATATTGTTGCTGGAGCACAAAAGTGTTGTACAAGGCCTTGTCGTATTGGTGCCGCTGCAGGAAAATGTCCACACAGATAAACTTTGCCTGTTTGTTAAGCATTTTGAAAAGTTCTTCAGACTGCACAAAGCGAAGGCGTCCCTCGTTGCTAAGGGAGGAGGCTATCGCCTTGGCAACAGCGCGGCGCTTTTCCACATTGGGGTGTGTGGACAGGGTGTCCATCACGCCCGACATATCGGAGATGGGACTCACATTAGTGAGGAAATAGTTGTCGGGAAAGTGGTAGAAATTGGTTTCCACCTCGTTTCTCGGCCAAGGAATATTGTCAAATGGCAGTGATGCATACTTAAGTACATCATAGATGCCGTCAAGGATATCGTAGCTGTAGTTGGAGTTGGCAAAGAACTTAGCCAGACCAATGCGGTCGGCTTCCTCCTCATGCACGCGCGAGTGCTGGTGGTAACTGAGGTATTTGGAGATATAGTCTTTGTTTTTTGAGCGCTTGACAACCATGTGTTCATGATGTTCCGAGATATGGGCTATCTCGTGCGCCATCACGAAAGCCAGTTCCGCCTCGTTGGTCACTTGGGCAAGCAAGCCGGCATTGATGACAATCACGCCATTTTGGAGGGCAAAAGCATTCACCTCAGGGATGAGGGCCACGAAGAAATGAATCTGGTTTTGCAACTGTGGATAGTCCTTCAACAGCTGGTCACCAACAAAATCCACATAATCGTTCAAAGCCGTGCCATACAGAATCTTTCCGTCTTTGATAAGATTCACCAGCAATTGGCTGTACTTTTTAGAAGAGGGAGGCGTGTTGAGTGCCTCGGTCAGTATTGCCGGAAATGGCCCTTGCGATTGTGGCATTTGGAAGATGGCAGGCGATTGTGCCCCCAAGGGCGCCAGCCAGCCGGCAAAACATAGAATTAAAACAATTAACCGTTTCATTGTTCCACTAAAAATCGTAGTTAATCTTTACTATATCACCCATTTTTTTCTTGTTGGTACCAATACCAAGTACATAGCCGTTGTCCATCAAAATCGGGATGGTGAGGCGGTATTTGGAAACCTTTCCGTTCAAGATTGCCTTGGTTTTAATGGGTTGTCCAGGGACGATGCTGCAATATACAGAGGCATGGGCAGGCGCATACGATGGTTTGCTGACCATTCCCGACTTGCCGGTATAGTTTTCAACAGCGTCATCGTAAAAAATGTACACTTGGTCATTATACATTACAGGCACATATGAGAATCCTTGACCCCGCAAGAAAATCGTTGGGGAATTGGTGCCGCTGGAGGCCATTTGGTTCTTCTCAATCACAGCAAAATCGTTGATTTTTCCGGAAGCATCGGCATATACCACGGGAATATTTTTGGCATAGAAGCGGTAGGTGGTCATGCCTCTGCTGTCGGTATAGGCTACGGAAGCACGCATCTCGCCGAGCAGCAGGAGGGTTCCGTCAGAATATTCTTCTATATATTGAGCCTTGGTGGCGAAACTCTTGGGAGCAGGGATACCAAATGCCGCTTTGCCCGCATAGTAGTCGCTGGGAAATTCCGTCTTGTCGATGGAGATATCCCCACGCTCTGGGTCAATCATAACCATATAGGAACCTGCCTCATTATTGGAAAGGTTATCACAGTAGAAACCTCCCAATACAACCAAACCCTTCCTATTCACCATCATTTTGGAGGAAGAGAGATAACCGAAATCAATACGTTCCTCATAGACTTTGGAATCATCGGCAGAGACCATCACAATTTGCAAGGACTCATCACTGCGGGAGGTCCTGGTAACATCGGTGTATGAAGAAACAGCTGAATAGGTTACTCCATTATTGTCAAGCACAAAATCCAGCAAGGAAAATGTTTTGTTAGCGAAATCAAAGTTCAGCTCGTTTTCCCAAAGTTTCTCGCCATGTTGTCCGTATGTCATAACCACTGAACCCTTGAAGTCACCTTTTCTGGAAGCTGCCAGCAAGGTGAATGCCATCATGCTCTTGTCGGGCGAGACAGCATGGTAAAGGTACAGGCCATCGCGCTTCTCTGTGGTAACGGAGAGCACTTCATCCGGATGCCATTTGGCAGTCTTGGCGTTTTTCTCAAAAGCGTTCAGATACAAACTGTATGTCTTCGTCTTGTTCTGCCACTCACTATACAAGACATAGAGATTGTCCTCATCCTCATACATATCAATAAAATTGTATGAGTTGAGATGTTGTATGGTAATTTCAGAAACAGTTAATGCATCCTTGTCAACGCAATAAATCACATCATTCACTGGTTTGGCTGCTGACCAGACAGTATTGTCAGTGTAATAGAGATACACGTGGTTGTCGGCACTCTCCAGTTGACCGGCAGTAAGATAGGGTGCCCATTGCGCTTTTACAACATTCTCTTTCAAGACATTGATAGTCTGTCCAAAGAGTGAAAAGCAAATCACAGCCATCAGGCATGTTAAAGTTAACTTTTTCATAACATAATTTCGTTAATTATACATAAATGACAAATGAATTTCCTTGATCTTTGAGCAGTGCAAAAATACAGGTGACCTCTATTTTTACCATTTTCGCGCCATACCTCCAGACCATGCGAGGTCCG
>CALDIA010000045.1 GCA_937901455.1 uncultured Bacteroidales bacterium
CACCACAGCTAAAAAGAAGATTTCCTTGATTATTGGCTAAAACTGAAGGATTTTTTTTATCAATGGAAGCTGTAAAATCTATTTTTTCAATGAACATCCCATCGTTTTTCCATTGACATATTTTATCTCTATCAGTACTGTTTACATCGTATGTGTATGCGTATGCAAACACCCGATTGTTTAAAACTGCGGGAAACAATCCACACAAAACATTTCCATAAGGAAAAACACCATGGCTGATATAACTGCCCGTTTGTGCATCATAACGTACAAAAAAAGTCTGGTTGGATGTACTTTGCTGGTAGCGTTGCAATGGATGGTTCTCATCGTCAAAATAGACAAGTCCATTTACTTCAGGATTATACATTCCCTGTCCAAGGACATAGACAGCCCCATCATAAACGCAGACTCCTGTAAAAGAAGCCGATGCAGAATTATAATTCCCGCGAGTGAATGTTTGGTTGCACCATTGCACCGTTCCGTTCGTATCGTATTTGATGACAACTCCCATAGGGTTCGTGGATGTGACATCCAGTATGCTGGCATAATGCGTACTGTCCCAATATATATAGGCCGGATATTGATGCAAATCTCCACCGTTATCTCCGAAAAGTGCTAATGACACAGATCCCGAAATATACATGTTGTCATTATCATCAACGGACATTCCATATATATACAATTGATGGTGGGGGTTAACACTATCTCCAGCAAACTCCCAAGAAGTGGCAATGCCTTCCGTATGATTCACTATCGGCTTGGCATACAACAATTCCCAATCAGAAGAGAATTTATACATCATAGCGTTAAACAACCTAACGCCATAAGGTTCTACATTTCCTGGCAAATAAATATCGAATTTTTTGTTTGTATCCCCATCCACTATTATGGTATATGGATTGCTTTCAAGACCTCCATATACAAGTTTTGTAAATACATAAGTGTTACCTTCGCTATCAACGTGAAAAGGGGCATGTCCAATTCCAGGACTGCACAACCCGAATTCCCCACGCACACCACCTGTTGAAATTTCCCTATCCAAAGCAGTCACAAAATGATTGTCAAGCATATTGCCGTCCAAATCGAATGTGGCAAAATAGGTATATCGGCCTGTCTTGTATGGAGGTCTTCGCTGTCCCATAGGTATTTCGTGGACTTGAGGCCCAGTAATTAGAGTGTCAAAATAGTATAGCCATACCTGATTCACGGTTGCAGGATTTTCCACATAATCCAAAGACATATCGCCTGAAATGTAAACTTTGTTATCTTTCACTTCCATCCAATACGGATAACATTCCCAAGATTCACTACTCCTTATTATCTTATACCACAACATATTGCCGATGCTATCGAACTTACCCAAAAAACCACCACGTACGTTCAAGTTGAATGCCATAGGATGGTTAGTGAATTGTAATGACTGCCCATTAAAAGTGGGATGTCCCCCTATTTGTCCAAAGACAAATAGGTTCCCTTCTTCATCGAATGCTGTTTTAATGGTTTTGTTATAGAATTGGCTAGCCTGTCCCCCTCCTCCGCTCCAGCTATTCGCCCATTTCCACTCACCTTGGGCAGAGGCGGCGAGGAAGGAGAAAAGGGTGGCAAATAATGCCACGAAAATGGGTATTTGTTTTTTCATATTGCTTTTAGGGGACCTCTATTTTTACCATTTTCGCGCCATATCTCCAGACCATGCGAGGTCCGTTGAACAAAATCTGAAAAATATGACGCTGCAAATCTACATAATTTTCTTTTAGTTCGGTCTGTTTTTTGATTTTTTCTTCTTTTTAGGGGGGGGCATATTTCTTATTATCAATCAGTTATCGCGTTTAATTCATCCCGAATCGCATTACTTGCTCGTAACGGCACAGATTGTAAACCAGATTTGTCAGGGTGTTGAAAGCCGCGTTCCGCGAAAAGCCGACCACACGGCTGGACATTCCGTGAAGGCACTCTTCCATGAACCCGAACACATGCTCCACCCTCACGCGCAGCTTCGAGTTCTTCCTGTTGATGGTCTCCTGCCACTTGCTGATCTTCTTGCCTCTGGTGTTCCGCTGGCGGGGCACTTCCACGAAGCTCCCGTCTATCATGGTGCCCTCATGCATAATCAGGTTGTTTCCCTCCAGGAAGATACTGTTTCAAAAAGTGTGTCCGAGAATAGAAAAGAAGTTCGTGAATTTTATAGTTTTATAACTTTGCCACTTGAATCTATAACCCGAAAGCCCTCTTTGAATATTATTCGGTTTGAGAACGCGCTACTGCTTCACCAACTTCAGGTAATGAACCCGCCTGTCGGTGGTGACCACACGGACAATATAGGTTGCTTTGGCCAGACGACTGACATTGAATCGGTAATCGTTGCGGAAATCGGCGACCTGTCCGCCCTGCATAGTAAGAACTGTGATTTCAGCCACATTCTCAGGCGCAATGCCCATCACGGTCACCTCGTTATGTGCGGGGTTGGGAGCAAGATACGGCTTGTTTTCCTGCTGAACACCCATATTGAATCGGAGGCTTCTTGTAGAGTCATTATCTGAAATGGAGGGATCAACCAATTGTCGTAAATCATCGGGGATTTGCTCCCAAAGAATGTGTGGAGGTATGCAAATAGAATCATAACACAAATTTTCTCCATCAATACATGCAACAAAATAAATACATATCGGCTGGTCGTTTACAAACATCTGCGACAACAGACCATAATCGAGCATCAGAAGTCCGTCTAATTCAACAGGATAACTTCCGTTTCCTGTAAAATCAATCACCTGGGAAGGCTTGCTCCAAACCGACAACACACTCTGTGCGGCAGGCAAAGGGATATGGAATTGGTAGTAGGAGCTTTCATGAGATGTGCTAAATTCATAAAAAAATTCAGTTGAATAATCAGAAACGCCCTCACACCCTTCCTCAACACAGGACTGCCAATCTATATTTTCCACATATTTGACTTCACAATTACGGGAATGGTCAATGAAGATGAATTCAAAAGAGGAGGACGAAAAATCAGTATATGCAATCTCAATATCAATATCCTCACAATCTCCCGGAGCAATATATAGAGGTGATGGATTAGCAGATAAAATATGACCACCCATAATGGCTCGAATATCGTCAAAATTCAACGGTTGGGAACCATCATTGCAAATGGTGTAATTAAATGAATAGTGCATTTTACAACCATCCACCCAGCAAACAGGTTGATGTGGCTTGAAACTCACACTGTCGCACGGACAAATCTCATCCTTGTCAATGAATAATTCAGGAGACTCAACTGTGCATCCAGCTGTATAGGTGGCATCCAAGTAATAAGAACCAAAATCAATCAGGGGCAACAGTGGGTCTTGGTCAACCACAGTATATATTGAACCTAACGGTTGGTATATCCAATCCCAGTTCAAGTAGCCGGAAAGGTAGGGATAAATACCATAGATGGGTAAATCATACTGAAATTGTTCGGGGCACATTCTGTAACACCCTGTCAGCAGCGCATCAAAATCGGGAGCCGGCTCAATGAAGATTTGGGCATCGTATGAGCGGCATCCAGTAGATGGGTCAACATAATGTGCGGTGAGATAACCGTCTGAATAAGAATAGGCTGTAGTTCCGTGGTAACCATTACTCCAGAACAAACTCTGTCCAGTCGTGGAACTCACTTCCACAGGCGGAGTGTGAATGCAGTGGTTGCCCGAAAAAGCGATAGACGGTGCAGCCGGTCTTGGATTAACCGTTAAAGTGCATGTGGCCGTAGCACTACAGTTGCCCTGATTGCTTACTGTAAGGGTTACTGTGTATGTACCCGGTTGGGAAGGAGTGAAAGAGAGTGTAGGACCCGTGGAAGTGAATCCCGGCAATTCGGCGATAGTCCATGTATAGGTGTTGTTTGTGCCCGTATTACCGTTAAGGTTGACAGTTTCACCCAAGCAGTATTCGGTGTTTCCGATAATGCGTGCCCAAGGTGCTGTGAGAAATCCGACATTGCACGTGGCTTTTGCCCTGCAACCACAAGTGGGGTAATATGCCTCAACGCTGTA
>CALDIA010000046.1 GCA_937901455.1 uncultured Bacteroidales bacterium
TCTCCACCGTCACCTTCCACGCCTACGGCCGCGAGATCCGCGTCCACGGCTTCCTGCAGCGCGAGGTGCGGGAGATGAAGCGGTTGGTGGAGGAGAGGTAGATGGCCAAAGACATTTTTATAGTCGGGAATTCTTTAATCAAAAAAGTGACATGCGTTTAATTCTACTTCGATTTTATTTGTATTTTTGCCGCGATAATATTTTAACAATGGTCGTGATTACGACAAAATTTAAAGTGCAGACGCATTATGGTCATCTCAAGGAACGATTACGTGGAGCAAATATATGCTAAGAGCTGGAATGGTAAAGTGAAAATTGTCACAGGCCTGCGCCGCTCCGGCAAATCATACCTGTTGTCCCACCTGTACAAGCAGTTTCTGCTCGACAATGGTGTAAAAGCCAATTGTTTCGTGGAAATCGATTTGGAGAATCCATCTCATGCTGCCTACCGCAACCCGAAAGTCCTGTATGAACATGTGCTCTCCCGTTGCAAAGACAAGCGGCGCAAATATTACGTTTTCATTGATGAAATCCAACGAAGCTACAGGGTTAAGAATGCAGATGTGGATGAATCCCGGGTGCCGGAGGAAGACAGAGACCAGCTCTATATCACATTCTATGACATCTTGAACGGTTTGCGCACGCAACCGAATATGGACATCTATGTCACAGGCAGCAATAGTAAGATGTTGTCAAAGGATATTGTCACCTATTTCCGCGATCGAGGAAGCGAAATCAAGGTCTATCCGCTCTCTTTCTCCGAATTTTATGCGTTCGCCGAATTGGAAAAGTCGGATGCTTTGGAGCAATACCTTACTTTTGGCGGTATGCCTTTGGCTGTGTTGGAACCTGACGAAAACGAGAAGCGCATATATCTGACCGACCTGCATAAAAATGTGTATATCAAGGATATCGTAGAGCGATACAGACTGAAAGACGATGTGGTTATCGATGCACTGACCAACGCCATCTATTCGGCCGTCGGCTCATTGTCTAATCCGCATAAATTGGCCAATACGATTAAAACCGTAATGTCGCTCGAAACCACTGACCCAACCATAAAGAACTATTTGGGTTACCTTGAAAATGCTTACCTTGTTGCTGCGGCAGATCGGTATGACATCAAGGGCAAGCGGTATTTTGAGAATATCAAGAAATACTATGCCATGGATTTAGGTCTTCGCAATGCGCGCCTTAATTTCCGTCAGCAAGAACGTTCGCATCTGATGGAGAATATGATATTCAATGAGTTGATACGCCGTGGCTATAGTGTGGATGTAGGCGTGGTTGAAGTTGAACGGATGACGAACGGCAAACGTCAACAAGCGCAGTATGAGATTGATTTCATCGTCAATACGGGCAAGGAGAAGATGTATATTCAATCGGCGCTGAACATTGATACTGACGAGAAGAAACAGCAGGAGACCTTCTCCCTGCACCATACCCGTGACTCGTTCCGCAAAATAGTGGTATTGGATGGTAATGCCAGTCCTTGGACCGATGAGGATGGCGTGATGTATATGGGCGTGATCCCATTTCTGTTGGGCAAATGACACATACGCGTCACAGTATCTTTTTTTCTTCTCCCTGCTTGACTCTTCGGCATCCATGCGGTTCAGCCAAAGCGTCGGCACTGCCGCACCACAACACCGACTTCATCCCCTACGAGGCGTTGTCGAGCGTGATGATCCACACCCCCATCGCCGGCTTCTCCACCATCATCTTCCACGCCTACGGCCGCGAAATCCGCGTCCACGGCTTCCTGCAGTGCGATGTGCGGGAGATGAAGAGGTTGGTGGAGGAGAGTTGAAATTATGAGGAATACGGATACGGTTAGATAGGAAAATTACTTTTCCTGCCACACCAAATCGGAATTTATTGTATTTTTGCAGAAAATTCCGATTGCGATATGAACCAACTATTACCAAGGGAAGTCTATCTCCAAAAATTGATTGACAGCAGGGAAAATGGTGACGTAAAAGTCGTCACCGGCCCACGGAGATGCGGTAAATCCTGGCTGCTGACTCGTTTGTATAAAGAGTATCTGATTGCGGATGGTGTTCCGGAAGATGACATCATCATCGTTTCGTTAGATATTGATGACGAGAACAACCAAAGCGAATTGGCTGATAAGGAGAAACTGAAGGCCTATCTGTACGGTAAAATCACCGACCCTAAGCGGATGTATTATGTGATATTGGATGAAATCCAAGAAGTGGATGGCTTTGAAAAATTAGTTAATGGGTTAAGAAACAAGGATAACGTGGATGTCTATGTGACGGGCAGCAATGCCAAATTGCTGTCAAAGGATATAAGTACCATATTCCGGGATCGGGGTCAGGAAATAAGATGCAATCCGTTTTCATTCAAGGAATTATATGCGAAAAGAAATGATTCTTTCAGCGAACTATGGAAAGAGTTCTATACCTTTGGGGGCATGCCCGGATTACTCAGCCGGAAAACCCCGCTTCAGAAAGCAAATTACCTGCAGGACCTTTGGAGAAAAACATACGTTACGGATATTATAGAGCGGTATAGTATAGGGAATGAAGTCGCACTTGAGGCGATGGCAGACAGTTTATGCTCCGCCATAGGTTCTCTGTCAAATCCTACCAAAATGGCCAATTCCCTTCAAAGTGTCCAAAATATCAAAATAGATGAGGAAACAGTCAAGAAATATCTGGATTATATATGCGACTCCTTCCTTTTTGAGGGTGCGAGACGATATGACATAAAAGGAAAAGAATACTATAAGTCCTTTAAGAAGTATTATTGTGTGGATGTCGGCTTGAGAAATGCGCGGTTGAATTTCAGACAGCAAGAAGTTACCCATATTATGGAAAATGTGATTTACAATGAGCTTCGATCACGCGACTATCTTGTGGATGTTGGCCTGATAGAGTCCCGTGAGACGAGGGATGGGAAACAGGTATATATTCAATATGAAGTGGATTTCATCGCCACAAATGGTTTTGACAAGTATTACATACAATCCGCATACGCCTTACCCTCGGAGATGAAACAGAATCAGGAACTGAGATCTCTGAAAAAAATAGGCGATTCCTTTCAAAAAATCGTCATCCAAGGTGATGACATCGCCACCTATACCAATGATGACGGTATTATCTTCATGGGGTTGCACCAATTTTTGATGAATAGTGATATCCTGAAATAGCATTCGGAATTTATTGCAAACTTGCGGCATTTTCCGTTTTCGCTCGCCGGCTTCTCCACCGTCACCTTCCACGCCTACGGCCGCGAGATCCGCGTCCACGGCTTCCTCCAGCGCGAGGTGCGCGAGATGAAACGGATAGTGGAGGAGAAAATTTTTTCATGAAAGTATTTCATGGTTGTTTTAATCGCGGAATTGTGTATTTTTGCACTTGAAATGATCGCGGAAACGTGGTGTTTATAGGGCAGACATTTCCAAGTACGCTGCGGGATATGAAAGCAAAGTGAGGTCTATCTTCGACCAGATTCCCGCCGAACTGCAACGCCATGAGAAAAGGTTCCGGTTTTCGGATCTAAAAAAAACAGCGCGTTTTCGTGAATATGAAAGCTCGTTTCTTTGGCTGGATGACGCTATGGTTATCAACACTTGCTATGCCTCAACGGAACCCACACTCGGACTGCGAATGAGACGTGACAACCTTTCGCTAAAATGCTATATGGCGGATACTGGACTTTTGATCAGCCATGCCTTTGATGAAAAAATGGAGGATTACAACAAGTTGTATGTCAAGCTGCTTTTGGATAAATTGGAGATAAATCAGGGTATGCTAATGGAAAACATTGTGGCTCAAATGCTTCGCGCTAACAATCACCCACTCTATTTTTTCTCACAGTATTCAAAAAGCGTTGCGGAGGACAGACTGGAGATAGACTTTCTGATACAAAAAACTGAACTGACCAACCGTCACAATATTTGTCCTGTAGAAGTGAAATCCACCTCCAGATATACTCTCAATTCACTTCAGAAATTCAGAGCGAAATTTGCGGAATATTTATCCTTGCCCTATATCATTCATACGGGAGACTACAAATTGACGGAGGATATTTGCTATTTGTCTGTGTATATGACCCCTTTGCTTTAGTAGGCATCAATTTTTCATGTACCGCCAATTCACCGTCTCGCGCGTTTCCGAATCCCACGTGCTGTTCCCGCCCGCCATCACCTTCCACGACGAGGGTGTCACCGTCAAAACGCAGGCACTGCACCACAACACCGACTTCATCCCCTACGAGGCCCTCTCCTCCGTACACATCCACAC
>CALDIA010000047.1 GCA_937901455.1 uncultured Bacteroidales bacterium
GATCGGCGGGCTTGTTTGTTTACCCGCTTTTATAACTTTCCAAGTTGAACTTATACAATTCACAACTTCCGCAGGGTGAGGGACGAACACGGCATCCTGCATCTCTCCAAGAATGCAAAGGCCTTCCATCCAGGGCAGGGGGTGTACCGCAGCAGTTATATGAACGCCCGCCGCCTCGCCGCGACGGAGATAAATATAGCATACCGCACGGCAGACCACATCCGCCAGCAGCAGCTGGACTTTGTCGTCGGCATAGAGATACACCTCTCCAATAACCACACCTGCAAGGGACCCGACGGCAAGCCGCACCCGTTCTATGATATCTGTGACGAGTTGCAGGGTCGTTACCCAAAGGAGTTCAAGTTCACGGGCTGGCATCCGCACTGTCGCTGCTATGTGACCACAGTCCTCAAGACACCAGAGGAATTCAAACGCGACCGAGAGCGCATTCTCAATGGAGGCCAGCCCGACCCGCAGAGCAAGAACACCGTCAAGGACATGCCGCCCGCCTTCAAGGAATGGTTGGAGCGCAATCACGACCGCATAGCGAAGGCGAAAAGCCTGCCCTACTTCCTGCGGGACAACGGCAAGATGACGGACGGGGAGTGGGTTGTCAACGAGTTTGAATCAATGCAGCCGCAAGAGCCCACGCCGCTGGAGATTGCCGCCAAGCGCCATGCGGCAAGGACGCCGCAGCAGGTGCAGGATATAAGGGATAGATGGCAGCAGCGCGAAAACGCCCTTAAATCGCTTGAAAGGCTTGAAAATGACTATGGGTCCATCAAGGATTATGACGGCGCAAAATTTACGGGCTTAATTGGCAAATACGGCCAATTGCAGCAGGCTGTAGATACGTGGCGAAAGGTTGTGGAAGCGAAACTCAACGCTATGGACATGCTGGACGATCCGAAGAAGTGGGCGGAGCAGTTCCTGCTCAAGGAATTGGAGGCGGTGCAGGATGCGGTGAAAACAAGGATTTCATCCATGGGTGGATCGTCGCTTTTAGTACAGAAATCTGAACTTGAATATGAGATATGGGTTGCGGATAAGAAAAAATACATAACATGGGAAGTAGCGCAGTCTGCATATAGGAAGCAGCTCGGCATCGTTAAAAAAGCCATAGCGTGGGAGGGTTTAAAGCAGAAATATGCCGACTTGCAGGGATTCAAGACACACTCAAAGTATTGGAAGCAATATATTAAAGATTACGAAGATGCTGTTATCGCTAATGATGCCAAGGCGGCAAAAGTTGCGCTCGACAAGGCCGAGAAGCTTAAATCCGGTCTTGAGGCAAAAGCGGCTGCAAAGGCTGCCAATAAAACACAGGCGGCAACATCTTCAGTTTGGAATTCAACTAAGCAAAAAGACCATCCGCCGTTAATGAAATCAACTGATGAAATGATGGAATATACGGCAAAAATGACAGGTTCTACGCTCGAGGAGGCAAGGGAGTTTAATGATGCCGCCTATTCATTCACTTACCAGTGGGATTATGAAATACGGGCATTTCAGAGTGGAAGGCACTTTGTCTCGAAGCATGGTCACAGCCTTGATGATATACGGCTTAAGGCTGATAGGCTTGAGGAGTTTATAAGGCGCTCGCCGAAGTGGGATGGCGGCAAGACATACCGCGGCATGACATTGTCGGAAACGGAAGTGGACAATATGCGTAATGCGCTCAAGAACGGGACATTCGATAACAGAGGTACAGCATCTTGGTCAACATTGGAATCAAAAGCGGAAGACTTCTCGTATAGGAAGTTAGGGGAAGTTTCCGAATTCGGAGATTTTAAACAGATTCCTGTGATGTTATGCATAAAGAAGCACAAGAACGGGACAAGCATTATGCACCTGTCGGAGTTCAGCGAAGAATATGAAGTCATTGCGTCCAAAGATTCGCGTTACAGACTTGTAAAGGAGGAATTCAAGGGAGAAATTATTTACTTTGAAATCGAAGAGTTGTAAAAAAGAGGCCATGTCGAGGACATGTAACCATTGACAAAGATAATGAAATACTTATCAGGCATTGGCTCTAATCCATCATAATTGTGAATGTGTTCAGCCATATCATACAGGCTTTTCAGCAGGGATTTAGGGATGCCATACCGCTCCAGTAATCCGTCTTTAAGTCTTTCAAATTGCTCCGTTGTGTCCTCAGGTCGCTCGAAGTGTTTCACCCATGCCCACTCTGCCTCCCAATAGAAGAAAGGCACTCCTCCTGGGTAACCCTCCTCGCCTTTGTAGTACTTGCACTGCTTGAGCAGCTTTTTCTGCTTTTCGTTCAATTTTTCCATTTTTCGCTATAATTATACATGCCGACACCCGGCCGGGCGCAAAGATACAAAAATAATCAGAACAAGCACGGTTGAATCTGTGTGAGTGTGCTCTACTTGGCTTTTTTGTGAAAATCCTTTTTGATTTCGAATCCGTAGGCGTTGCGGTGGGTGTTGGCGGCGGCCTTGTATCAGACTGCAAAGATAACAAACTTTTCGATAAGATTGGCGGCACCTCGGCAAACAAGCTTGCTTGGTTGCCGAGGTGCCGCCAATCTTTGAAAGCAATTCACAACGCCTCGATAACATGGGGCGTAAACCATCAAATCTACACAGTTGTGACAATCATTGCCGAGAACTCTTTCGGGGAACTGTTCCGTGTAGAGAGAATGAAATGCTCGGCACCTTGCCTCGTCATGTGGCTGTCTGACCGTGCCAAACAATGCTGTCTCATCAGTTATCTCCGATATCTTCCCTTGCCGCCCTTGTGTGCATGTCTTAAATGGCCGAATACATTGTTTCTACATACTCCCAAGAAGGCCGGGCGTTGTGCGGCAATGCGCCAGTCTTCTTTTTGGATGCACAGGGTTGACAATGTAAATGGGATGCGCCCTCTATTTCAGGTTGAATCCAAATATGGAGCCTGGTTTCTTCTCCACGGGCTTCTTGCCGTAGCGCAGCACAATCATATTGCGGGTGCCGCGGAGCGTGATCTGCTCGTTTTCCACCCATAAGGCAGTGCCCTCGCGCAAACCCGCCACCGTCTTGTACTGGTTGACCGCCAGATACTCGTTTAATCGCACCTGACGGGTCTCCCCGCCGTGGCGAATGCTGTCGTTGATCTCATCGGAATATGGGTCAATGTAGTGCGGATTGATCTGAAATGGCACCAGGTCTAAGCATTGGAAGCTCTCTGGCATCACAATCGGCATGTCGTTGGTAGTGCATAGGGTAGGGCAGGCCACGTTTGAACCGGCACTCCAGCCAATGTACGGCACCCCTTCCATGACCTTGCGGCGGATAGGCTCTATGAGTTTGTTGCGATGTAACTCTGCCACTAAATGAAAGGTGTTGCCACCACCCACCATGATAAGGTCGGCATGGTTGACGAGGTCCACCGGATCTTTGGCCGTATGCACCGACATAATAGTCTTGCCAAAGGTCTTGAACACTTTCTGCACGCGCTCCGTGTAGGCATCATAACTCTCAGGATAAACCTTTCCGCCTATGTCAACACCCGCATACGGAATGAAGACAATCTTCTTGGAAGTATTCTGTAAAAACTCCTCTAACAGAGGCATGCACCAAGACAAATAGGGCTCTTTGTAGTTGGTGGAATTGCTGATAAGTAAAAGTTTCATAATGACAAATCGTTGATTGTTTTTTCGAAATAAAAATAGGGTGCAAATGTATAGATTTTTTTGTATGTTTGCGCTTTGTTTTTATAAAGAAGTACAAAAAAATTTAACACTATGGGCATATCTATAGCAATGTTGGTGGGATATATTCTCTTTCCGGTGCTTATCATTCTGCTGTTTACCAAGGTAAAAGCCACTCGGAAGGTTGGTACGGTGATGATGGCATACGCGGTGGGTATCATCATTGCACTTACAGGCGTGCTTCCAACTGGTGCCGAGGCTGGTGCCGAACAGTTAGCCTCTTGGCAAAAACTGCTGATGAACGTCACCGTGCCCTTAGCCATTCCCTTAATGCTTTTCAACTCCGATTTTAAGCTCTGGACTAAATCGCTGCCCAAAACGATGGCCGTGCTGATAGGCGGCATAGTCTCCGTGCTGGTGGCTTTAGTGGCTGGCTATTTCGTTTTCCGCAACCAAGGAGTGCCCGAATTTGAGAAGGTGGCCGCCATGATGACTGGCATCTATACTGGTGGCACCATGAATTTCAACTCCTTGGGTTTCGCTCTGGGGGTGGACCCCAGCCTCATTGTGCTCACTTTGACTTTTGAGGAGATTGTAACCTTCCCATTCATCCTCTTCATTGTGGCCGGCGGCTATAAGATATTCCGCAAACTGATGCCCTTCCCCGATTCCGCCTCTGATGTCACCGGCGAGGATGGCGCCTCTGACATGACGGGAGAATCCTTTGAAAACTATCAGGGTATGTTCCAGCCCAAAGTGTTCGGCAAGATGATGCTGGGCCTGCTGCTGTCGGTTCTCTTTCTGGCCATTGCTGCCGGACTTTCCCTGCTCATCACCCATAAACTCAACGAACTGATTGTAATCCTGACCATTACTACCCTCTCAATCATCGCCTCTTTCAGTAAAAAGGTGCGAGAGTTGCCTAAAACTTTCGAGCTGGGCATGTTTTTCATCCTGATATTCAGCGTGGTGGTTTCATCGCAGTTCAATATCTATGCTATCAATAATTCCACGCTCACTATCATGTGGTACATCCTGTTTGTGATGATTGTCTCCATTGTCTTGCATATCATCATCTGTCGCCTTTTCAAGGTGAATGGCGATCTTTTCACCGTGGGACACATAAGCTTGCTGTGCTCGCCGCCTTTTGTGCCACCGGTAGTGGAGGCGCTTGGCAACCGTAAAGTGCTGCTCAGCGGTATCGTTATCGGCTTGGCAGGCTATGCCTTAGGCAACTACCTCGGTGTCGCCATCGCAGCCTTGTTGGGTGTCCTCTGATTTCTTTTTGTCCATAATACAATTTAAAACCATCTTATAAAATCAATCGAAATATGAAAAGAGTTATTTTTACTATCGCAATGGTTTTGACAACCTATTTTGTGATGGCACAGTCGGTGCCCAACAATAGTTTTGAGTCTTGGAGCAATAGTCAGCCTGATTTTTGGACCACCACACTGAGTGGCAATGTCATGACGGAGCTTTTCGGTACGGAGGTGCCCGTGCCGGTTTCCCTGTCGTTTGGGAGTAGCACCACGGATGCCCATTCCGGCAATCTGGCCTTGAAGATTGCACCAGTCAATTTCGGTATTCCTGGCACCGAGTATAACTATCTGTTGCCTGGTATCGCGCAATTAGGTTCTGCAGAGCCCTTTTCTATCCCGATGTCGGTGATTGTCAGCATTGCCTCTGGTGACATAGAAAACTTGGATATTACCAGTCTTGCCTCTATGTTGAACTTGATAGCGAAGGGTGTGCCCTGCAACATGACACCCCACAGCGTGAAGATGTGGGTGAAATTCCTGCCTGCCGGTTCCGACACATTGTCGGTGATGGCCATGACCAAGAGCGGTGGAGTGCCCGTTTCGTATGCAATGTTCATAACGGAAAACACCATCAATGAATATACGGAAGTCGAGGCCGTTTTTGACAATCCAAACTCCTCCTGCGACAGTCTCTGCATCATGATTTTGGCTGGCGATCTGTCCACCAATTCCGCCACTGTCCTCTATGTGGACGATGTGACCCTTGACTTTGGTAACGGTGTTGTTGAGCACATTGGCGGCGACATGGCGCTCTATCCGAATCCTGCCACGTCTGCCGTGACGCTGAGTGTTCCGGGTGAGGCTTTCTCGTATGAGATGACCGACTTGGCTGGTCGGATGGTGCGCTCCGGTGATGGCAACCAATATGCTACCGTGGATGTGTCATCCTTGCCGGCGGGCGTTTATATGATACGGATGAAGTGTGATAGTCAGGTGGTTACGCGTAAGTTGATTGTCAAATAGATGAGACTCTGGTTAGCTCCATTAGACGGAATCACAAATTATCAATACAGAAATTGTCTATGCCTCCATTTCAAGGGCATAGACAATTTTATTACGCCCTTTTTGCCTGTGCAGGAGCGTGCCAAACTGAATGTGAAGAAGTGGAAAGACATTTGGCCAAAGCACAATGAGCTGTTGCCGGCTATACCGCAGTTGATGGGCAACAAGGCGGCGCACTTTGTGGATACGTTGCAGGCGATGCATGAGGCGTATGGCTATACTGCCTTTAACTGGAATATAGGTTGTCCTGTGGCGCAGGTGGTGCGGCGTACTCGTGGCTGCGGCGTGATGCCATACCCCGACATCGTGGAGGATGTGGTGGCCGCTGTCACCGAGCACACGCCCTTTCATTTCTCGCTGAAAATGCGCCTGGGCCTCCACGATAAGCGGGAAAGCCTTGCCATACTCGACAGAATGGAGCGCTACCCCCTGCAGTTTGTAGTCATTCACCCACGGACTGGCGACCAGCTGTACGAGGGCGTGCCCGACATAGAGGCTTTTGCGGAATGCCTGTGCCATACCCACCATCGCATTGTTTATAGCGGCGATATCTGGACACTTGCCGACTGGCAGCGCCTGCAGGCACAATTTCCGAAGGTACAAGACTGGATGCTTGGGCGTGGAATCTTGCAAAACCCCTTCCTCGCTGAGGAGATTAAAGGCATGGCCAGCGGCGGGGAAAAGGAACGTTTTCTGCGCTATTACCAGCGTTATACCGACGAGCTGTTAGAAGCGCGCAAGGAAAAAAGCACGCTCTTTATCCTCAAATCCTTGTGGCATTATTACGCTGTGTTTGCAAAATTGACCGGGTATGAATTGAAAAATATGTTGAGAATCAATGAGTTTGATGAGTTTTATGAGAAATCAATAGCCTATTTGCAGCGATTGTAGCTGGCAGTATTGTTTTTTACGAATCTTGGCCCCTTTTTCTTTTTTTGCGCCTCAAAATAACTATTTTTGCATTTTTATTTCTTAGTGGCAAAATTATAAGGATGAATAGTAGAAATTGGCTTTTGTTTTGTTTTATACATTGCTTATTTTTTTCCGGTGCATTGATGGCTCAGGGAAAATATACGGTTTCGGGGACGCTGGTGGATTCCGCCAGTGGCGACAAAGTGTTGTATGCCACGGTGGGTCTGATGAAACCTGACTCTACTGCCGCTATGGTGGGGGCTGCCTTTACTGATGCCGACGGTAAGTTCTCCATCACCGCTGTGCCCGCAGGCCATTACCGTCTTCGCGCCACGGTAGTAGGTTACGAGCTGTTGGAGATGCCCCTTGAGGTTTCGGGCGAAAACAAGCGCATCACTTTGGGGAATATTGGCATGCGCAAGTCAAGTACAGACTTGGAAGAAGTGAAGATAGTAGGGGAGAAGCCAATCTATATGACAGAGGGGGAAAAGACCCTGTATAATGTGTCGGAAGACCCTGCCATACAGTCGGGTACGGCCGCCGATGCCTTGCAAAACTCTCCGGGTGTGGAGGTGGATGTGGAGGGTAATGTGACCCTCCGTGGCGTTTCTTCTGTGGAGATTTGGATTAACAACAAACCCTCCAATATGAATGCAGAGGCGCTCAAAAACTTCCTGCAACAGACGCCTGCCAGCAATATTGAGAAAATTGAGATTATCACCAACCCATCGGCTCGCTACAGTGCCCAAGGAAGCGGCGGCATTATCAATATTGTTACTACCTCCAAGATTAAGAAAAACAGCTTCCTGAGCTTCGGTGCGCGCGGTTCCTCCACCCCAAGCGTCACGCCCTTCATCTCCTACGTCTATGCCAACGAGAAGTTCTCCATCGGCACCTACCTCGACTATTCCTATAGCATCAACAAGAATAACAGTGAGTCGTTCTCCACGATACTGACCGACGAAGGGGACACCTCTTCCGCCATCCGCAGCAACAACCGGTTCCGCCAGTTGGGCCATGATTTCGGGCTATACATCAACGGCTCATACACGCCCGACACGATGAACAGCCTCTATTTCTGGGCGGGCGCCTATCCTGGTTTTGGCAGTTACACCTATTTGGATTCCACCCTTTATCGGGAATACCTCTACAGCCCCAGCGACCGTTCCTTCTTTTACGACCAGGCACAAAGCACCGTCGGTGGCGGCGGCTATGGCGGAATGTGGTACGAGCACAAGTTCAACGGCAAAGGCCACAAAATCAGCGCCGACGTGAGCTTCTGGACTTGGGGCAGGAAGCAAAATGGGAATGCGTTCCGGGATTATCTTTTCTTGGATGATTTGGACAAGGAGCAAAAAATGCAAAACCGTTACAGGATGTTGGGTGTGAATGCCTCGTTGGACTATACCATCCCCTATCATAAGGACGGGGAGATCGAGTTGGGTGTGTCGGGCAACTTTGACCCAAGCCTGAATTATGAACGTTCTGACACTTTGGTGTTCTCCACTGGCGAATATGTGCTGGACGAGCTCCGTTTCAAGGATGTGCGCAGTCGTGACGGCGGTTTTGCCGCCTACGCCACCCTGCAGCACCGCTTCGGCGGCTTCACCCTTAAAGGAGGCTTGCGCACGGAGTATGAAATCTACAACCTGTTGATTCTCAATGATCCTACCTACAATGTGCATAAAGGGTATTTGGGCTTTTATCCCTCTTTACACCTGAGTTACCGTACCAAGAACATGCACAATTTCAAGCTCAGCTACACCCGCCGCGTAAGCAATCCCGACGGCGATGACTTGTGTGCCCGTGTCAGTTACGGCGAGGATGGCTACAGCACCGGCAACCCTGATTTGCGGCAGACGTTCACCAACTCCATCGAGGCCGGCTGGACCAAATACATCAACAAGTTCGGCAATGTCGGACTCAACGCCTGGTTCAGGAACAGCAAGGACGAGTTCAGCTCCCAGTCGGATGTGGCATACAGTCCCTTCTTCGGGCGCATCGTCTCTTTTACCATGCCGGTCAATGCGGGCAAGTCGCTCAACACCGGCGCTGAATTGAATGTGACCTACCAGCTCAAGGCGTTTATGAACATCCGCTTCTATGCCAACACGTACTATATGAAGTCCAGTTTCCAGTTCCGCAAGGAGGAGACACCCCGCTCGGTGGACAATTTGGGCTACAGTTTCCGCTTGAACTTCTGGGCCAAGCTATGGAAGGTGTTGGAGGTGAACGCCTCGGCCAACTACAGTTCCAAGAGCGTGGATATGTTCACAATTACACGACCGCGCTACAGCATCGATGCAGGCTTGCGTGCTGAGTTTTGGAAACGCCGCATCACGGTCTATTTAGATGTGCACGACATCTTCAACTGGAACCGGATGGGCACTGATGTCAACAACCCGTATTATACGTTGAACAGCACCACGTGGAGCAGTTGGATGGGCCGCAGCATCCGTGGCGGCATCACCTTCAAGTTCGGCAAGATGGAGTTGGAGGGTGCGCAGGCGAGTGCACAGGGCGGTGGCCAGGGCGGCGCACAAGGAGGTATGTAAGGGGGATGATGATAAATGATGGTTGTTGGTGGTTGTGATGACGCAGTCGCCCTAATTCTTATTTCAAATCTATCCTCTCGCATTCTCCCAACTGAAC
>CALDIA010000048.1 GCA_937901455.1 uncultured Bacteroidales bacterium
CGCTGACTTTTGAATATCTGCATCAATATGGCTGCCGCATAGACCGCGAAAAAGATCTTGTTCGGTGCCGCCAATGAATACTGCTCCCTGACAGGAAAATACATGGAAGATGAATTGTCTATGATCAGGTGGCAACGCAAGTTTGTCTCCTCCTCATAGGTCTTAACAAACAATTTATCGGTACGCGCGTACAACTTCCAGTCAATATGCCGTATAGGCTCGCCAGTATTGTATGGGCGATGTTCCGCAAATTCAACGGAAAAGCCATGCATAGGACTTCTGTGCATACCTGTAATGAAACCCTCCACAACCTGTTTGGCGACAAACTCCACATTGTCGAACTGGGTGATTTTCGTTAGATCAATTGAATAGGACATAACTTCTTTGAAAAAAGATTTGCAAAAGTACACTTTTTCTTCTATCCCTCACGCATCAGGAATCCAAAAATTGCTCGACTCTTTCAATAAAAGTTTTTCTAAATGCATTGGTAGTCACCCCATCTTCAAAGATTTCCTCCAGGGGAATGTAAATGGGAGCATTGCCCGCCTCGTAAAGCAAAATGCTCGGAAAAGAGGATCGCGAATCAATAAAACTATAAGGATATTCACGATAACGATCATGGGCTAAATAATACAAACTGAATGAATGAAGATTCTTCCGAACTTTTTGGTTTATTTCATAGCGAGCAAGAGCTCCCGGATAATAAGGATACAGAATGTCTTTATGCAAGCCTTCACCATCAAGACCATCAAGATACAACATTAGAGCGTCACGACAACCGGAGCAATCCAAACTGCCATTCAATAGCAACACATGCTTTCCCTGCGGCAAATCCTGCAAAGCATAAATGCACCGCTCGCCATCATACAATGACAACAAGGAACATGGCTGCGCGTTTTTGTACGAACTTATTTTTAACACAGTGTATGGAGCAGCAGTTTCATAAAAGGCCTCTCGACGTCGCAAGTACTCCTGCTCTTGCAATCCTTCATAATCGACAGTGTCTGCCAAAACAATCTCTATCAAACAATCGTTCCATGAACAATATGCCTTGTCCATAACCCGCTCCAACAATGTGAACGGCACAGTCTTTCGACTATAGACCATATCGTCAGGAACCTCACGACCATACTGATGCACACGTCCTTGAACGTCACATACTGCAAACTGCAAGGAGGATCGCCCTGCATCCGGATCGTATTGAGTATAGTACAGCAGATACTCCCCACCAATTGGAAATACAAGCTTCAAATAGGAATATTGAAATATCTCCGACATCGTCGCTTTAATCCGCTCCACCCCGTAAGGATACTCCATACTGCGACGGATATACTCCTCTTCAAATGGATGCCAGTCGGGCAACTCAAACGATACCGACGACTCCTCTACCCCATCCAGCATATAGATATCCAACTGGGGAAACCTCGTACTTAGGAAGAACAGATGACGGTCATCGTGGAAAATGTACCGGTTGGGCTTCGCCTGCACCACATGAGGTGCCTCGTAATCCAACGCTCGCACAAATTCCACATGCCCGCCACGGAGCCGATACCACCTATAACCCACATCGTGATTTTCCTCCAAATAATATATATCTCCACCATACAAGTAACAAACTTTCGCATTCTCACATCTGTAGAGTGTGTCGAAAATATATTGCTGCCCTTCTCGCAGATATACCAACAACATATCCTGAATAGATACCACGCCTACATCTCCCAAAAAGTGAAAGTCATAAATCCATGGTTTACCCACATACCCAGCACGCTTCAACATACTTATCGGAACCGACAAAGTGAATGAATGATGCATATAGCTCCCCAAATCCAAAGAATGAATCGACGCTGTATAGACTCGCCCATTTTCAGAATAGGCATTAGCCTCCGTGTAATAGAAAACTCCATTATTCACAGCAGATACCAGATGTAAAAGATCGCCATCCACAAAATCATCTTGTATTCCTATTATCGTGTCCAACTCAAAAAGATGACCGACCCAATCCTGGCCCATGACTGTGCAATAGCTCATGACTATCCACACAAGAAACCCTATACGCAACGTCTTCATCATATCATATTGTTTTCAAAGTTAACAACATACAAATATCAACCGACAAAGCTTATCTCTGTCTCGAATAGGCAGCACTCACATCTGTTATGGTAATCTTCATAACACAGTCACCATTGGACTCGTAATTCCACACACCTTTTACCTGATAATAGGTGAAACTGCGCCCCGCATCATCCGGAACTGCCACTGTAACATGATGTTCATTACCTTCGAAACGCGTCTCTGAGGGAGAGCGAGACTCACTGTTTTCAATGATTTCATTCACTGCGTTGACAAGCGCACGCGTATCCGCCAAATCATCCCGATGGTCATTTCCACCGAGAGCCAACATCGGGACACGACAAAAACTAAAACCATTGCCCGAACACTCCAATTCAGCCACTCCGCCTGTTGCTTCCGCCGGCGTGTACTCAATGTCGTTATATAAATTGAAAATCGCCCAGACACCACCATTATGCTTTCTTACTGTCACCCCAGGATAGTCTCTGGCTGAAAGCGTGAACACCATAGTGAAAATTGTCGCAAAAATAAATAACTTCTTCATAGTTTACTTGTTTTTATGATTTCTACTTTGTTTTTGGTTCCTCCTATTTCGTGGATGCGGACCCTCTCCTTTTCCGTCAAATAACCGATCTCCCGAATCCCATTATTTGAATGTCTTGTCTCTGCCGGCGGTCTTATACTTTTTCGTTACTATTTTCTCCCAATCGTCAGGGTCGCCAACCCCTCCTGTTTTTTCGACAAAAATAATACACCCAAAGCCCTTTGTCAAGACTTTTTGAAATTTTTTTTCTCTTTGAAAAACAAGATGTTAGAAATTTAACGTAAAATTAATTACTAACAATAGTTAATTATTTACGCCAAAAAGTAGAGTTTAGTAAAATATTTGCAAAATTACCACACGGAGGTCCAATCTTCCGCATCGCGCACGGAAGGGTCTGTGCAATACTCGCGCAACTTGGCATACTTTAGAAAACTGTTGTGGGCAATAGCCTTTGCCAATACATACCCGTCCAAACCAGACAAGAATCCCCCTCTAAGAAAATAGTTTGTCAGGAAGGCCGCACAACCGTGCAGTACAGGTGTAAAAGCATGTGCCTTTTTGCCTTGCAAAAACAAAATTTTGGCTCCTCTGGTGCTGTAATTGCGCTTCGTAAAGAGGTCATCATAGTTTCTATATCTATAATGTATAAGATCGGCATCCAAAAAAGCAACGTTGGATGTTGGCACAAAGGCGTGTTGTTTTTGGCCTACAAACTGTAATTTGTCTTTACGGAATATGCGCACTAAGCGGTCGGGATACCAGCCGCAGCACTTGACCCAGCGCTGGCCGATATAGTTGCGGCGGCGCACGGCAAAGCCATCACAGGTGAGCCGCTGCAAGTCGAGGCGCTCTATGGCTTCCACCAATTCGTCCGAAAGACGCTCATCGGCATCTATGCTGACAACCCACTCATTATGCGCATACGGCAAAGCCAAATTCTTCTGAGGTCCATCGCCAATATACTCATGCTGATAGACTTGTGCACCTTCTTGGCGCGCCAATTCCACCGTCCTGTCGGTACTGAAGGAATCTGTGACAATTACCTCATTGCAGACGCGTTTCAATGAGCGGATGCAATCCACAATGTGAGCTTCCTCGTTGAGGGTTGTGACTATTCCTGTGATTTTCATGTTATTACTTTCTACGTTCGATGCAGGCGCCCAAAGTCTGCAGGCGCTCTACAATATGCTGGTACCCCCGGTCAATCTGCTCCACATTCTGGATAATGCTGACACCCTTGGCAGACAATGCTGCAATCAGCAGAGACACACCCGCACGGATGTCAGGCGAAGCCATAGTGGTACCCCTGAGCATCTTTTTATGGTTCAGGCCTATGACAATGGCCCGGTGGGGATCGCACAAAGTGATCTGCGCACCCATCGTCTGAAGTTTGTCCACAAAGAAGAGCCGGCTCTCGAACATTTTCTGGTGAATCAGCACACTGCCATTGGCTTGGATAGCGGTTACCAAGGCGATGCTGATCAGGTCGGGTGTGAACCCCGGCCAAGGAGCATCGGCAATGGTCAGGATGGAGCCATCCATATTGGTCTCCACCGTGTAGCTGTCCTGCGGGTGCACCACGATATTGTCGTCCACCTGTTCAAAGTCAATGCCCAACTTGCGGAAAGTGTAGGGGATGATGCCAAGATGCTGGCATGCGCAGTTCTGGATGGTCACCTCCGACTGTGTAAGAGCGGCCATTCCCAAGAAACTGCCGACCTCAATCATGTCGGGCAAAATACGATGTTGGCAGCCATGTAGTTCTTCCACTCCTTCAATAGTCAAGAGGTTGGATCCGATGCCGGAAATTTTGGCCCCCATATTGTTAAGCATTGTGCAGAGTTGATACAGATAGGGTTCGCAAGCCGCATTGAAAATAGTAGTAATACCCTCGGCAAGCACCGCAGCCATCACAATATTGGCAGTGCCTGTCACCGAAGCCTCGTTCAGCAACATATAGGTACCCTTCAATTTGTCAGCCTTGAGTTCAAAAAAATTGTTGTCATCGGAAATTTTGGTTTCCGCGCCCAGTTTCTGAAAGCCTTCAAAATGGGTGGTCAACGGTCGCCGCCCGATCTGGTCGCCACCGGGACGGGCGGCATACGCTTCCCCAAAGCGACCTAACAGCGGTCCCAGCACCATGATGGATGCACGTATCACCGAGGAGAGTTTGCTGAACTCGGGCGTCTTCATGACGGACAAGTCTATATCATCACTCTGGAAAGTGAAGGTATCCTTAGCCAATTTGGTGATTTTCACACCCATTAGAGACAGAATATCTTTGTATCTTTGGGTATCTCGAATATCAGGCAAATTAGAAATCGTCACCGGCTCTTTGGTAAGTAAAACAGCCGACAGGACCTGCAGTGCCTCGTTCTTGGCGCCTTGAGGTTCAATCACGCCCTTTAGTGGGCGGCCACCTTCGATGATAAATTCATCCATATATTTAATATTGTATTAGTCAGGAATCACGATTGGGAACTGTTGGTTGAATTCCATTCTATACGGAGCACCGATAATATTGGTCAGGAAATCGGTATATTGTTCTGTAAAAGCGAACTTATTAGGGTCGTAGTAGTTTGCGGGCAGCGGGAAGTTGCCGATGTTACCCATTTCAATTTCCGTGGCATGGAACTCTTCCAGTTCGTCGTAAGGCACGATATCGCGCATGACAGCCATCTTGCCATAGTCTTCGCGGAGCAAGAGGTCCACAACCTTGTCGGCCAACGTGGAAGTCAAGCGGCGGTCATACTCATAGCATTTGCCTGCGCGCGGGATATAGCCAGAGATCTGGCCGCGGGCTTCTATACCTAATCGGCGGTTTATTTCAGAGGCAATTACGCCACTCACGCCGCCGAAGCGCGGATGACCGTACTCGTCCGTGTCTGCAGAAGCATACACCATGCCCAGTTCCTGCTTCTCGTCATCCCACCATCTCACACCTTCCGACACCGCAATGATAAGGCTATGCTTCGGATCACGCATATAGGCCTCCTTGACAGCCTCGAAGAAGAATTCCTTGCGTTCCCTGGTCATCTCCACTTCAGGAATCAAGGCCATCTGGGCGCCACCAAAAGAGGCAGAACCTGTAAGCCAACCCGCATCACGCCCCATAACCTCCAGGACCATGATTCGCTGATGGGACTCGTTTGTGGTGTGCAGTTTGCTAGTCATTTTCTTGATGGCCATGGCACCTGAAGGGAATCCCGGACAAAGCACGGTTTCAAACTGCTGACCCTTATAATGATGTATAGTGCGCGTACGCAAGTCGTTATCAATAGTCTTCGGAAATCCAATCACGGGAATACCATATTTTTCGTACATCTTTTTGGCAGCGCCGTTTGTATCATCGCCACCGATTGTCACCAACACATCAATTTTGTAACGTTCAATGTTACGCAATATCTGCTGGGAACGGTCCTCCGGCTGCTTAGAGCTTGGGAATGGATTGGTACGGGACGAGAGCAAGGCCGTGCCGCCATAGATGCCGTTGTAGGGTATGTTGGTCAGATCCACGATATCGCCATCGCCCAGGAGGCCTTTCCAGCCACGCAATACGCCATACACCTTGAAACCCAGCATGGAGGCGCGGTTGCGCACACTCTCAATACTGGAATTGATAGCTGGGGTGTCGCCACCGCCGGAAAGAATTGCTAATGTCTTGCCATTGAAAAGTTTGTCTGTTCTCATATCTTTTACTTTTACATTAATATTCTTTAAAGACGCACGACAACCATCGCACATACCAAACGGCAAAAATAATAAAATAAAAGATATCCTCCCCACCCTTCCCGGATGCATTTTTTCTTACCATCTACAAAAATCCTCCGAAAAATCCATCCCCGGCAACCCCATCCTCAAGCAAAACTCACCAAAATAACCCCTTAAACCCAATACAACACTCTCATTAAAAGCATTTTGAAGAATTTGCGTGTTTTTTACACAAAATGTATTTTGTATTGGTAAAAAAATATTTTTGCGTCAAAATTACGCAATTAAAAAAAAAGAAAGTATTTGGACATGAGTTACACGTATGAATATCCGCATCCAGCCGTAGCAACAGACTGTGTGGTGTTCGGCTTCAACGGAAAGAATCTGGAGATATTGTTGATAGAGCGGGGCATCGAGCCGTACAAGGGCATGTGGGCGTTCCCGGGTGGTTTCATGAAGATGGATGAGACAGCAGAGGTATGTGCCCTGCGGGAGTTGAAGGAGGAGACGGGTCTCGACATCCATATTCTGAAGCAGCTGGGAGCCTTTTCGGGAGTGCATCGCGACCCCCGCGAGCGGGTGGTATCCGTAGCCTTTTACGCACTGGTGCGCCCATCGGACGTGGCCGGCGGGGATGATGCACGCAAAGCCCGGTGGTTCGCCATCAACGAGGTGCCCCAATTGGCCTTCGACCACGACTATATCCTGCGCAAAGCCATGCAGCAGCTGCGCAAAGACATACACTTTGAGCCCATCGGCTTTGAACTGTTGGAGACATCCTTCACCATGGCCGACCTGCAACGGTTGTACGAAGCCATTCTCGGGGTACACTTCGACCGGCGGAACTTTGAGAAGAAGATGTTGCAGACCTGCATTCTTCAATCGTATGACGACATCATTGACGACAGGTTAAAAATGATGTGCTCCCGTGCGAAACACTCGACGAACTCGATTCCATGCCTCCAAAAGCTCACTATTTCGGCTCACATGATGAGATGAAGTTGATGGACATAGAAGCGCTCTTCAACGGTGCCTCCGCTTCGGAGACAGCCCCCAGAAAGAAACCCGGACGCAAAGGCCGGAGGTTCATATTCAATAAAGACCGGTATGACCAATTAAAACAGAACAATGACTTCAAGCTTGAATTTTAACCATAATTATCCACCTCAAAATAATCATCACTATGTTTAAAAGGAAAAACAACAGAAAAGTGGCTATCACGACCACATGTGACGCGACCAACACAGAGCGCAGACAAAGAGAGAAGATGAAGGTGTACAACCTGATCATCTTGGATAAGAGTGGTTCCATGTGCTCAATCGCCGATGCGGCCATCGGGGGATTCAACGAAACAGTAGGCAGCATCCTTTCCACGCAAAAGCTCATGCGGGAGGACCAGGAGCACTATGTGTCATTATATGTATTTTGCGGATGCGACAAGCACCACATCTACGAGAATGTGCCTGTGGAAGAGGTTAAGATTCTAACACATAAGGAGTATCAGCCCTGCTGCACCACACCACTATTTGACGCGATGGGCGACTCTCTCAACCGACTGCTGCTACAGATCCAAAACGATCGTAACGCCACGGCTGCTGTCACCATCATCACTGACGGCCTTGAAAACGCCTCCATCGAATACTCCGGGGCTGCCATTAAGCGGTTGGTGAATAATCTACAGAGAAAGGAGGGTTGGAATTTCTCCTACATCGGAACCAATCAAGATGTAGAGGAGATTGCGGCCAGCATTTCCATCACCAACACACTCTACTTTAAAGATGACGAAATTGGCATGGCTCAAGCTTGGAAGAACGAGCGCAAAGCGAGAAGAAACCTGTTTGCCCGACTGAGAGATGACAGGGCTGAATTAAACGAGAGCATGTCAATGGCAGAAGAGAAGGCTTTCCGTGCGGAGCGCAACAGGTCTATCAAGAACTTCCGGAATCTCAGTGAGTTTCAAGACAGGATCTCACCCAGATTCATCAAAATGCTCCACGACAATGAGATTTTCGTTTTCGGCAGCAACTTGGAAGGCCATCATGCGGGCGGGGCAGCCTACACGGCACTAAAGGATTTCGGTGCCGTCATGGGGCAGGGCGTCGGGTTGCAAGGCAGAAGCTACGCCATCCCCACCATGCATGGCGACGTGGAAAAGATTGCGCCCTACGTGGACGAATTCATCCGCTTTGCCGATGCGCATCCAGAATACACCTTTCTGGTCACGGAGATAGGCTGTGGCATCGCCGGCTTCACACCGGAGATAATCGCACCGCTGTTTGCCAATGCCATCAACATCCCCAACATCCATCTGCCACAGCGCTTCTGGAAAGAGCTTGTAATTGAAGACATTGATTAATTAAACATAAAACCATTAATATGTTTGGCGCTATTATCGGAGACACCGCTGGATCGGTGTATGAATTCAACAACATCAAAACAACTGATTTCCCATTCTTCTCACCCAGGAGCAGCTATACAGACGACTCTATCATGACCCTCGCGGTAGCAGACTGGTTATTGAGAGACCCAAAACACACCCATGAGATGTTGGAAAAATCGATGGAGAGGTTTGCCATGGACAATCCCTACCCCATGGGCGGATATGGAAGTGGCTTTCACCGTTGGCTTTTCAGCGGACGGGAACGCAAGCCCTACAACTCGTGGGGCAACGGTTCTGCCATGCGGGTGAGCGCGGTGGGCTGGGCCTTCAACACACTGAAGGAGACCCTCCACGTGGCGGAGCTGTCGGCCTCCATCACCCACAACGACCCTGAAGGCATCAAAGGGGCGCAAGCCACCGCAGCTGCCATCTTCATCGCACGCACAGGCAAGACAAAGCTCGAAATCAAAAATTATATCGAAAAGACCTTCGGCTACGACCTGCAGCGCACCTGCGATGAAATAAGACCCTCCTACGATTTCGACCCCAGTTGTCAGGGCACCGTACCTGAAGCTATCATCGCCTTTCTCGACAGCAACGACTTCGAGTCTGCCATCCGCCTGGCCGTCTCCTTAGGCGGCGACAGCGACACTTTGGCATGCATCACTGGAGGCATCGCGGAGGCTTTCTACCACGACATACCTGAAGAAATCGCCACGCAGATGTGGCAACTACTCCCTCCCACCTTCCAGGAAACCCTCAAACATATGCACGAAAAATTCCACTACCCCCTCCCGGCACACCTGCTGTCATAATCTGACAGTTTGTCATAGTATATTTTTATGGCACGAAAATTGAATCATTGGTTGATTGTGAAGATGTTTCTATCTTTTCACTGATTTTTTTCACCAAAATAATATTAACATAAACATTCACTTACAATGAAAGCATCAGAAATTTTAGCATTTGTAGCAGGCGCAGCAGCAGCCACAGGAGCCAGCTCCGCCGCTCTTCCGGCGG
>CALDIA010000049.1 GCA_937901455.1 uncultured Bacteroidales bacterium
CGAAGTCTGGACATGAATGAGGCAATTTTTATGGACAGGTCGGTGCAGCGTTCGCAGCCATTCGGCGAGTTCGTTGATGCCGGCGCCGGTTTTGGCGGAAATGGGGATGATGGTGGCGTCAGGGTTACGCATGAGGATGTTGGCCCGGCATTTCTCCATGTCAAAATCGAAGTATGGGAGGACATCGGTCTTGTTGATGACGACGAGGTCGCACACGGAGAACATGAGGGGGTACTTGAGGGGCTTGTCGTCGCCTTCGGGCACGGAGAGGATCATCGCGTTGCAGGTGGCGCCGGTGTCGAACTCGGCAGGGCAGACCAAGTTGCCGACATTTTCGAGGATGACGAGATCCACGTTGTCAAGATCCACATTGACGAGCCCCTGGCGGGTCATCTCCGCGTCGAGGTGACACATGCCTCCGGTATGCAGTTGGATTGAAGGCACCCCGGTGGCTTCCTTGACCTTCAACGCATCCACGTCGCTGTCGATGTCGGCCTCCATCACCGCCACGCGGACTTTGTCCTTAATGCTGTTAATCAGTCGGATGAGTGTCGTTGTCTTGCCGCTGCCGGGCGCCGACATCAGGTTGAGGAGGCACACTCCCTTCTGCCTCAGTTCGTTCCTGAGGGCGTTTGCGTCCTGCTCATTTTCGGCAAATACGCTTTTTTTGATTTCGATAACCTTAACGTCGTTCATTTATACTGTTTTCTATTTCGGGTGCAAAGGTATAATTTTTTTCGCATCAAATGTCACCTTTCACCCATCTCGTTCGTTTAACAGTTGAATCGATTCGGTAATTAACGGAAATGTGTAACCTTAAATAATTATAGTCATGGATAACGATATTATGGGAATCTTTATGATAATCATCTTAGTAATCAGCTGTTGCGTGGTACTGCCGCTAATGATTGTGTGGCTGACCAACAAACGGAAAAACCACGAAATCGACAAAAAGTCGGAGATTCTGATGGCCCTGTTGGAGAAAAATCCAAATCTCGATCCAGTTGAAGTGATGAACAAACTGAATATGTCGCAGGACTCCGACCGCAAGCCGCTGAAACAAAAACTGTTGGAACAACTTTTGACTGGATGCATCTGTCTGTTGATTGGAATAGTCCTCTTTGTCACCCACCTGTTCGATATGATTTTTTTGGGCAACAAAACGATGGGGGTTGTCGGCGGCGGAGTTACGGCCGCTGTAGGGATTGCCTATATCATCTACTATTTCGTCAGCAGAAAGATGTTGCAGCGAGAGATTGAGGCGGAAGAGAAACGGATGACCGAACAGCAAATCTCCGAATGACACGAGAACAATTCATAGCCTTAATTTCGGAGGAGCAGGAGTCTTTGCGGAGATTCCTGCTTGCCCTGTGTGAGGGCGACCGGATGGAGGCGGAGGACATCGCGCAGGAGGCGATGGTGAAGGCGTACATCGCGATGGAGCGGTTCGTGGAGCGGGCCAAGTTCGCCACGTGGCTCTTCAAGATCGCCTACAACACCTTCCTCGACCACCAGCGGTCGGGGTGGAACCGCCGGACGGACTTGGACGCGGCGGAGCAGATGCCGGGCGGCCTGACTGCGGACAGTGCCTACGAATACCAGGAATTGTACGAGGCTATCGGCACGCTGCCGCTGAAGGAGAAAAGCGCCATCCTGCTGTTCTACGTCAGCGGCTACTCCGTGAAGGAGATTGCGAAAATCACAGGTGGATCCCAATTAGCTGTAAAACAACAGCTTTCGAGAGGGAGGGTTAAACTTAGACAAATTTTGGAACGATGAAAGAGACCAACATAGAAGACCTTTTCGCCCAATACCAGCCAAACATGGGCGACCGCAACGAATATTTAGAGAAGCTTTCCAAGAAGTTAGAGGCGGCGGAATATGCGAAACGGTATCGTGAGGCGCAGACGAAGCGTTACCGCCGGATGATGGTGGCCGTGTTCTTGTCGGGCACCGTCACGGGCGCCATCGGCATCGTGCTCGTGCTGCTGCACCCGCAATGGCTGTTACCGGCGCAGACCGTCTCCGTCGATGTGCCCTTCCCCGCATTCTCGATGCTCCCGAAAGTGCTGCTGTTGCTTGCTATATGCTTTGTGAGCTTGTGTATCACGGGGTTGGTGCGGAAGATCAGTGATTGCTACGAAGCGACATGGCAACGGTCATAGCCACCATACACAAAGACGGTGCCATTCGCAAAGAACTGTCCAACAGCAGAAACGCACTGACATCCACCAAGGGAATCCAGCGCTATAAAAAAAACTTTTGCCCGACATTCAGTGCCGGGCAAAAGTTTTTTGTGGAACGTTTTTCGGACAGTTAGCGTTTGGAGAGGCTTTTGTCGAACATGAAGAAGGCAGCCTTGTCATCGCCGACGCACTTCATCGCATCGATGAGTTCCTGGGCATTCTCCTCCTCCTCAACCTGCTCGGTCACATACCATTGCAGGAAGATGGTGGTGGCATAGTCTTTCTCCTTGGTGGCCAGGGCATAGAGGTCGTGGATGAGACCGGTCACGACTTTCTCGTGCTTGAGGGTCTCCTCGAACATGTCGAGCGGCGACTTCCACGAGGTCGGGAACTTGTCGATGGCTTTGAGCTCCACCCGGGCCTGCTGGCTTTCAAGGTAGTGAATGAATTTGAATGCATGCTCCATTTCCTCATCGTACTGCTTGCGGAACCAGTGGGCGATGCCCTTGTATCCTTTGTTCGAAGCGTCCATGGACATGGCCAAATAGAGATAAGCGGACCACATTTCCGCGTTGATTTGGGCGTTGACAGCCTCTTGCATTTTCACACTAATCATGATAAGAATATTTAATTGTTTGACTATAAATGAACTGTACTAAATTTAGTAGTCCGCAAAGATATTCTTTTTTTGGGTGACAGACCTCCTGTTGTGTGATTTTTTTTGAAACCGAGCCAAGAAATCCATCCGATTATACAGCGACAACACGATGGACGGGCGAAGCCAGAAGAAGGCCTGCACGTTCATAAGAAGCATCCGGGTTGTTGGCAAAACCAAGGAATCGACTCCGTGATTTTCGGTAAAATCATGGAATTGATTCCTTGATTTTTGGAAAATTCGCGGAATAACGAATCTTTATTGTATCTTTGCAGCGCAAAAAAAGATTGGATATGATACACCGTTTACTACAGGATGAGATTCATAGACAGCTGTTTAAGGGCAAAGCCATCATCCTTTTAGGCTGTAGGCAGACAGGGAAAACTTGTCTGCTGCACGCGCTTTTCCCCAATGAGGAAAATGTCGTATGGCTAAATGGGGACGACCCCGGGGTGCAGTCGTTGGTGTCAGAGATCAACACCGACCAATGGCGCATCGTTATGGGTTCAAAAAAGATACTCGTCATTGACGAAGCGCAACAAATCAACAACATCGGATTGAGGATGAAACTTGTGACGGACTATTTGAAGGACGTGCAGTTAGTTGCAACCGGCAGTTCCGCATTCGAACTTGCCAACCGCCTGAACGAGCCGCTGACGGGACGTAAATGGGAATACAAGATTTATCCGTTGTCCTTTCGGGAGATGGTGGATGAGCATGGCTTTATCAGTGAACGCAACTTGTTGTCCCACAGGCTTGTGTATGGATATTATCCTGAGGTGGTGACCTCGCCCGGCGATGAGCAAAGAGTGTTAAGGACACTGACCGACAGCTATCTGTACAAAGATGTACTTACTTTTGGCGGCATCAAGAAACACGACAAGTTGACCATCCTGCTTCGAGCATTGGCCTACCAAACAGGTTCGCAGGTCAGTTATTCGGAATGCGCCACCGCTTGAACTGCGATTTCCATTTGTCGATACCATACGCAAAGAAAGCGGCAACATTGACGATAGCCAAATAAATCAGAATTATATGCTTTAAAGACAAGGACATAATCACTATTCAAGAAATGCCATTCCGTCACGCGACACTGGGTCTTTCCTCTACTCGCTCAACTCCAGCCACTCCATCTCTTTTTCCTCCAGCTTTTCCTTCACTTCTTGATACGACCTATAGAGAGAGCCATCGGCAATTTCGTTGGCATAGGTAGCACTATCTGACAGTTTATCCTCTATGTCATGCAGTTGCAGTTGCAGTATCTCCATTTCGCTTTCCAATTTGTGCAGGCGGTTCTTCTTCTTACGATCAGCCGCTTCCTGCGCCTTGCGCTGCTCGTAAATTTCCTTGTTGCTGGAAAAAGTTTTTATCCCGCCACTGGAAGAAACCGCCATATTGCGCTGCAGCTCATTGAGTGTCTCAATTTTACGCTGCTGCAAAAAATCATAGACATCGCCTGTATAGCCACGCAACTGCTTGTCTTTGAACTCATACGTCTTGGTAGATAGTCCTTGCAAGAAATCACGGTCGTGTGAGACAAGAATCAGACTACCCTCATATTGGAGCAGGGCGTTTTTGAGTACATCCTTGGAGGGCATGTCGAGATGATTGGTGGGCTCATCGAGAATGAGCAGGTTAAAGGGCGAGAGCAGCAGTTTGGCCAAGGCCAACCGCGCTTTCTCACCACCGGAGAGCACTTTCACTTTTTTCTCGGTAGCCTCCGTATCAAACAAGAAACTGCCGAGTATAGTTCTTATCTTGGGACGTATGTCGCCCACAGCCACATCGTCAATGGTTTCGAAGACGGTCTTTTCGGGATCCAGCAGTTTGGCCTGGTTTTGGGCATAGTAGCCAATCACCACCTGATAGCCGAGTTCCAACGTTCCGCCCTGCGGGGGCAATTCGCCTACAATAGCCTTCACCATGGTGGACTTGCCTTCACCGTTGCGCCCTACAAAAGCCACGCGTTCGCCACGCTCCAAGTGAAAATCAATTTTATCTAATACATTGATAGGGCCATAGCCCAATGACAATCCTTTGGCATCCACCACCATACGGCCTGAATGCGGTGCAGGCGGAAACTTGAACGTGATGGAACTACTATCGTAGTCATCAATCTCCACGCGCTCCATCTTCTCGAGCATCTTGATACGGCTCTGTACCTGACGCGCCTTGGTAGCCTTGTAGCGGAAGCGCTCTATGAAGCGTTCTATCTGTGCAATCTGTTGCTGCTGGTTTTCATAGGCGGCCTGCTGGTGTTCGATACGCTCCAAACGCTGCTCCACATACTGCGAATAACTGCATTTGTAGTCCTGGATAGTCCCGCAGGTAATCTCGACCGTCCGATTCGTCACGCGATCCAGGAAGGCACGGTCGTGGGAGACAAGAATAACACTGCCACTGTAGTTGGCCAAATAGTCCTCCAGCCATTGGATGGATTCAATGTCGAGATGGTTGGTAGGCTCATCGAGGAGGACAATTTCCGGTTTCTGCAACAGGATCTTGGTCAGGCAGACACGCATCTGCCAGCCGTTGCTGAACTCGGCCATGGGACGATGGAAGTCAGCACGTTTGAAGCCCATGCCTGTGAGCACTTTCTCCGCCTCGCCCTCGATAGTGTTTCCGCCCAGATGCTGATGACGGTCGTTGGCATCCGACAACTGTTGTGCCAATTGTGCATACTCTTCTGATTCATAATCGGTTCGCTCAGAAAGTTCGCAGGTAAGCCGTTGGATTTTGTTTTCCAGCTCTTTCACTTCCACAAAAGCCGACATAGTCTCTTCCCAAACAGTCTTGTAGGATGTTTCGGCCAGTTCTTGGGGCAAATATCCTGTTTTATAGCCTGTAGTGATGACCATCGAGCCAGCAGTCGGTTCCATCTCTCGGTGGATAATCTTGAGCAAGGTAGATTTACCTGCTCCGTTATGACCTACCAAGCCGATACGGTCGCGGTCGCCCGCCACAAATGAGATGTCTTTAAATAGATAGTCGCCAGTAAAGTTAACCGATAGTTTATTGATTTGAATCATCTTAAGTCTTTCAAAACAGTAATTCCTCCATCGTTGACACAATATCCTTATTCAGAATAGAAAGCTGCTTATATTCATCGGAATAGCGTATATAGCGGGCTCTGACTATTGTAAACAGTTTTTTCACTTGCATTCTATAATAGTGTACAATGAATGCCGTGCCGAAAGTGAGGACGATATAGATCAATGCCACCCAGAAATGCTTGCTGACAATCCAGGCAATGGTGAAGAGCAGCAGATACCAGATGGGAAAGGCCAGGAGGGTGCCAATCACATATTGGAAGGATGAGTGCAGCATAGGGTCTTTCACCTTGTCGGTGAAATGTTTCGTAATAATGCGGGGCACAATATTGTTTGCCAGTCCAAAGAGAAAGAGGGGGAGGGTCATTATGAGTGACAGTATTCGGATGACAAGTGCCGGCACATGGAGTTTGCGATTGATGACCCAATGGTTCAGGTTTGTCTTTTGGAGCAGCGACAAATAGTCTCGCATCTGATGCATGAGAGACTCAAAGGCTTCGGGATTGTTCTCTTTATATTGCTTTATATTGGCAATGATCGTCATCGCAGCATCTTTCTGATTGGGCAGATAGTTGGCTTTCAGGTGTCGTTTGCGCATCAGCGGTTCGCTCATCATCTGAGTCAGTGCCTCAATCTCATTATAATACTCAGGAATGTCAATGTCGGGGGTTAGTTCCTTAACGCGGGCACGGGCCTTATCCAGCAGAGAGTGGTAGGCTTTATCATGGTTTTCCTTGTATTGGTCGAAAAATTCCTCAAAGGTAAAGGGTTTTCCGACGGTCACCATCAGGTCGCTTTGGAATGTGAAATAGTTGGAGTAGTGGATATTGAGTGGCAGCACCTGCACGCCAAGCTGGTAGTCGGCCATTTCTTCGGCTGCGAAGGCGATACGAGCGAACCCTTTTTTGAAGGTACTCATGTAGTGGCCATGCTGGTGAGCGGCCTCTGGGAAGATAACTATCGTACCCCCCTTCTTCAGTACTTTGGCAGCGCGATTGAAGAGGCCGACATTGCTACGCACATCGTTCACATTGCCGTCGCGGGTACGAAAAGTAGGCATAATCTTCAGGAATCGTAAGATTTTGGCCACACGATCTTTCTTGAAGATGTCGCCACGGGCGATGAAAACCGGCTGACGTCCATCTTTGAACATTGTATGCAGAATACTCATGGCATCCATCAGACCATTCTGGTGGTTAGCAATGACAATGGTTGCCTCTCCCTTGGGCGGTATATTTTCCTGATTCAGGATATAAAAGTTACGATAATAGATATGATTATGAACTATACATAGATACAGCATGAAGCAGTCATACAGCCAATCATACTTGTCGATATCATCAAAAGAAATCATGCGCAGGGAGTTTAATCTTCCACAATAGTCATCTCTTCGATGAGATTTTGGGCGTTGGCGAACTTATCCACAATAAACAAGAAATAGCGGGCGTCGAGGCTGATGTTGCGGCAGCGGTTCACATCGTAGTGGATGTCACTCATCGTGCCTTCCCACACCCGGTCGAAGTTGGTACCGACAAGATGGCCGTTGGCGTTGATGACAGGGCTTCCGGAGTTGCCGCCGGTGGTGTGGTTGCTGGCAATGAAAGCCACTGGCAACTCGCCCCTGCTGTTGGCATAGCGACCATAGTCTTTGGCCTCCCACAACTGCTTCAGCCTCGGATCCACCTTATAGTCATACACATCCGGGTCTTCCTTAGCAATGATGCCGTCCAGCGTAGTGTAGTAATTATATTTCACCCCATCGGCGGGTGCAAAGCCCTTTACCTGTCCATAGGTGACGCGCATGGTCAAGTTGGCATCAGGATAGAAAACTTTGTCAGTATCTTTCACCATCAGGGCATTCACATAGTCACGATATTTCTCATTCAGGGCATTCTCTGTTTCCCTGTTCCTCGAGTAGGTGGAAACGTATTGGTTATACAACTCCTCGTAGAGGGTCATTATCTCTGCATTGGCGGATTTGGCAATTTTCTTGTAGGTAGCTTTCGACAGGTAATCCACAAACTTGGCCGGGTCGGTGAAATAGGGCACGGTGGTGGACATCTTCTCCCACAATTGTTCCATCATGGCTTTCACCTGGAGTTCAGAGCCACAATATTTCTGTAGCGCAACTGGAATAAGAGTCCTATCTTGGGAAGTGAAGTAGTAGGTCATTAAGTTGACGAAGCACTCCTTGTCGATAGGCATATAGTAACTTTCCTGAAAGCCCTTGTAGGTGTCTATCACGCGTTGTATATTCTTATCGAAATCAGCCTCTTGGCCATGAATTAGCAGTCGATCGTAGGGGTGTATCACCTTCTGAATCATCTCCACGCCAAAGAGGCATTCGTTGATATAGGTGACTGTTTGGATATCTTTTCGGTAGGTGCGGTATAGTTGTTCCATATCGGGCAGGAGCGTGCCCAGTTCAGCCTGCAGGTTAGGGCTTGTCTTCAACCACTTGGTGAATTCTTGTTCTTCTTTTTGTTTAAGTTCCACCACTTTGCTTTCGCGGATGCCCTTGCTTTCGCCTTGCCATTTTTTCCATCCGTTGGAGATGCTGTTGGCCTTGGCGGAGTACATCAGGCGCACGCGGGGGTCTTGGTTCATATAGCGCTTCATGGCATCGAGGCGGATGGTGCGGGCTTGGATGGCGATGGGGTTCTGCACATTAGCGACGATATCCACCGCGTCGGAAGTGTAGAACTGATGGGTAGTGCCAGGATAGCCAAACACAAGGGTAAAGTCGTTTTCGTCCACCCCACCAATGGAGATGGGGAACCACTTGGCGGGTTTCATCGGCACATTCTCGGGAGAGTAGTCGGCAGGATTGCCATTTTTGTCGGTATAGATGCGCCACAGGGAGAAGTCGCCGGTGTGGCGAGGCCACATCCAGTTATCGCTATCGCCACCGAACTTGCCGATGCTTTCTGGGGGGACGCCCACTAACCGCACATCGCGATAGGTCAGTGTTACAAACATAAAATACTGGTTACCATAATAGAAAGGCTTGATAGCCGCCTTGAAGGGAGTGGTGTTCTCCACACGGGCAATGATGGTTTCCGTATTCCGTTTCACGATAGCTTGACGTTCCTTCTCAGGCATATTGCTATCTGCACCCTTCAGCACCTGCTTGGTTACATCCTCCATATAGATGAGAAAGGTGACGGTAAGACCTGGCGTGGGGATTTCCTCCGCCTTGGTCTTGGCCCAGAATCCGTCTTGCAAGTAGTTGTGTTCCATGGTACTATGCGCCTGCACCTGTGAATAGCCACAATGGTGGTTGGTGAGCAGCAGGCCCTGCGAGGAAATCAGCTCACCGGTACAGCCCCCGCCAAAGAGGACAATAGCATCCTTCATGCTGTTATGGTTGACACTATAAACATCCTCTGCCGTCAACTTGAAACCAAGCGACTGCATCTCTGCTTCGTTATACTTCAGGAAAATAGGCAACCACATGCCCTCATCGGCCATCAAGAGGCCAAAAGACAATATGGTAATGATAGAACTTAATAATATCTTTTTCATTTTATGCTAATGGTGTGGGTTATTTGTTTTATTTAGTTGTAGGCTCTGCCATGCACTTTTCTTTTACAAGTTCTCCAAGATATATTTGGCCAGTTTGTTATAGAGGAAAGTACGCGTATTGCCGCCCATGATGAAGTGGTTTTTGTTGGGGAAGAAGAATTGGTCGTACTCCTTGCCAGCCTCGTTGAGGCCCTTCACCAGTTCCATGGCGTTTTGGAAGTGAACGTTGTCGTCGGCAGTACCATGTATGAGCAGATACTTTCCGTTGAGATCTTTGGCATACGTCGTAGGCGAGTTGAGATCATACCCGTCGGGGTTTTCCTGCGGGGTGCGCATGAAACGTTCGGTATAGATATTGTCGTAGTAGCGCCAGTTGGTGACCGGTGCTACGGAGATGGCCATCTTGAAGGCGCCCTCCCCACGGAACATGGAGAGTGCGGAGAGATAGCCGCCGAAGCTCCAGCCCCAAATGCCGATACGCTGACCGTCCACGTATGGCAGGGTCTTCAAGTAGTTGGCCGTTGCAATCTGGTCAATGGCCTCATACTTGCCCATCTGTTGGTATATCACCTTTTTGAAAGCATCGCCACGGGTAGCCGTGCCGCGCCCATCCACACAAACGGAAATGTAGCCGTGTTGGGCCAACAGCTGGTAAAAAGCCAAGTCCTGGGCACCACTGTAGGCATTCATAACCTGTTGGCTGCCCGGTCCGCCGTAGCAGTTCATCATCACTGGATAGCGCTTGTTCGGGTTAAAGTTGGCGGGTTTCATCATCCAGCCGTAGAGCACCGTGCCGTTGTCTGTAGTGAAACT
>CALDIA010000050.1 GCA_937901455.1 uncultured Bacteroidales bacterium
CGAGCCTGCGCTTCAGGGCTGGGTAGAGGATGCCCTTGATGAGACTCGACTTGCCGCTGCCTGATACGCCTGTGACGACGGTCATCACGTTGAGCGGTATCTGTACGTCGATGCCGCGGAGGTTGTTCATCCTGGCGCCCTTGATGTCGATGTGCAGGTTCCAGGGCCTGCGGCTCGTCGGTACGGGAATCTCTTCCTCGTTCAGCAGATACTTCACCGTGTAACTGTGGGGATATTTTTTCAATGAGGTCTTCTTGATGTCCTTCGCCTCTCCGTCGAACACGATTTCGCCGCCCAGCCTTCCAGCATCGGGGCCGATGTCGATGATGTGGTCGGCAGCGCGCATGATGTCCTCATCGTGCTCCACCACCACCACGGTATTGCCCACATCGCGAAGCTGTTTGAGCACCTTGATGAGGTTTTGGGTATCGCGAGAGTGCAGGCCAATGCTGGGCTCGTCGAGCACATAGAGGGAGCCCACCAGACTACTGCCCAAGGAGGTGGCCAGGTTGATACGCTGCACCTCGCCACCCGACAGCGTGCCACACTGCCGGTCAAGGGTTAGATAGCCAAGTCCCACCTCGTTCAGGATACGGATACGGTTGGTCAGTTCACGGACAAGCAAATCAGCAATCTTCTTCTCATTGTCATCGGCGAAATGGAATTTCTGGAAGAAGACATAGAGATCAGATATCTGCATGTTGGTAAGTTCAATGATATTGCGGTTGTTCACCTTCACATAGGATGCGTCCTTGCGAAGTCTGTGACCATGGCAGTCGGGACACACCTCGCGACCACGGTAGCGGGCACGGAGTACCCTGTATTGTATCTTATAGGCATTGGCGTCCACGAACTGGAAAAACTGCTCAACGCCCTCCACATGATGGGCAGGGTCGCCATACCATAGGAGATTGTATTCCGCCTCGGAGAGGTCTTCGATGGGGCAATGCAGTCGGAAGCCTTGTTTGGAAGCTTGGCGCATGAAGTAGGTTTTCCATTCCTTCAACACCTCGCCATGCCAGCATGCCACGGCGTCTTCAGCCACCGACAGGGATCGGTTCGGGAAGACGAGGTCGGCATCCACGCCCTCAATGGATCCGGAACCGGAGCAGGTCTTGCAGGCCCCATAAGGATTATTAAAACTGAAGAGGTTTACCGAGGGTTCCTCAAAAAGTATGCCATCAGCCTCAAAGCAGTTTGAGAACGACTTCTGGCTCACGCGGTCGCCTTCCACCTGCACCACACACTTGCCTTTGCCCTCGCTGAGGGCCGTCTGCAACGAGTCGTTCAACCGCGACAAGTTTGCCTCGACATTGTCGGACTTAAAACGGTCGATAAGCAGATACATCTGTTCCACGCGAGTCGCTTTTTTGCCTTTAAGAAACTCCTTGATATCGAACAGCTTCTTGTCGTACACCACGCGACTGAAGCCTTGCAACTGGTACATGCCAAGCTGGTCGTGCAACGAGCGGCCTTCCGCGATGATGATGGGCGCCAGAATATAGACACGCTGTCCAGCCGGAACAGCGCGCACATAGCGTTCCACATCATGGAGATAGTCGCGATGCACCTCCTTGCCACTTATTGGTGAATAGGTGCGCCCTATACGGGCAAACAGCAACTTGAGGTACTCATAGATCTCCGTCACGGTACCTACCGTTGAACGGGGGTTATGCGACATATTGTTCTGCTCAATGGCTATGGCCGGCGGGATACCCTTTACGGTACTAACCTCCGGTTTGTGCATCTTACCCATAAACTGACGGGCGTATGAGCTGAGGCTCTCCACATAACGGCGTTGCCCCTCGGCATAGAGCGTGTCGAAAGCTAACGATGACTTGCCAGAACCCGACAGGCCGGTTAACACTACAAGCTTGTTTCTGGGAATGTCAACATCCACATTCTTCAGGTTGTTCACCTTCACCCCGCGCAACTCTATCTGTTTTTCTTTAGCCATTGTTCTCTATTTTAGAAGAAGAGGATATCCTTGATGATCGGAAATGCATAGTCGGCATTCATCTTGTTGAGCAGGGCCGTTTTCTGCCCCATCAACTCGAAGCGAAGAGCAGCATTGGTCACCTTCACGCGCATGACACCGTTGGTGACCGACTGGCACACGGAGTACTTGGCACATACCGGCCCCACATATTGCGCCCAATTATCCATGATTATTCGCTCGGCATACAGCTGCTGCTTGCCGTTTTTGCGCACAAACATTTGAGCCAACTCTTTAATACTATGTATATTATCAGACTCCATCCTCATTAAATTTGAAGAGTGCAAATATACAAAAAAGGTGCCTGCTTTTTATGTATATTTGCCGCCTGAAAAATATTTGTACTATGGATACTGTTGTGAGCGGCATCAGACCGACTGGATTATTACATTTAGGCAACTATTTTGGCGCCTTACGGAACTTTATCAAGATGCAGGACGAGAATGACTGCTACTTTTTCATTGCGGACTACCACTCCCTGACCACGCATCCCACCCCGACGGATTTACAGACAAACGTCAGGAATGTGTTGATTGACTATATTGCAGCGGGTCTGAATCCCGAGAAGGCGACCATCTACGTGCAGAGCGATGTGCCTGAGGTTTGCGAGCTGAGTTTGCTGTTGTCCATGAACGTCTATGTGGGCGAACTGCAGCGGGTGGCTTCCTTCAAGGAGAAGGTGCGCCGTCAACCCCAGAATGTGAATGCGGGACTGCTCAACTACCCCGTGCTTATGGCAGCAGACATCCTGCTGCACCGTGCCGACAAGGTGCCAGTGGGCAAGGACCAAGAGCAACATCTGGAGATGACCCGGGACTTTGCACAGCGCTTCAACCACATCTACAAACACGAATACTTCAAGTTGCCGGTAGCCTACAACTTTGGCAACGAGTTGGTGAAGATTCCTGGCTTGGACGGTTCCACCAAGATGTCAAAATCTGACAACGAGAATTCCTGCATCTACCTGGCCGACACCCCTGAGGTGGTACGCAAGAAAGTGATGAAAGCCGTTTCCGACAGCGGTCCTACCGAACCTGGCCAGCCCAAGTCGCAAGCCGTGGAAAACCTCTTCCAACTGATGAAGGCCGTTTCCGCCCCTGACGCCCTGCAGTTCTTCGAGGATCAGTACCAGAACTGTTCCATCCGTTACGGCGACATGAAGAAACAGTTGGCGAGCGACATGATTGCTTTCATCCAGCCTATCCATGAGCGCATCATGGAACTTCGTTCCCAGAACGACTACATCAGCAAGGTGGCCAAAATAGGCGCCGAAAAGGCACGCGCCAGCGCCGACAAGACCATCCGTGAAGTCCGTGAGATTATCGGCTTTAAAACCCTGTAGCGTATGTCTTTGTTGGCAGAACACTCCCTTTGGTTCATACCCTTGGACATAGCCTTAGGCGTCGGCTACGCACTGCTTCTCTATTTTAAGAACCACAATATAGAGTTCGAAAAGAAGCACCGTATCATCATGGCCTCTCTGCGCGGCCTTGCCATCACCCTGATAGCACTGCTCTTGCTGGCCCCCATGCTCAAGAGCACCGTCAAGGAAACCGACAAGCCCGTCATCCTCGTGGCCGTCGATAACAGCGAGTCTCTGCGCTACTCCCCCGACTCCGCTTTCTGCCTGCACGACTATGCCGCTGCGGTGGGCGAACTCATCTCCAACATCGGTTCCCAATACGAAGTCAAAACATACTTAGTGGGTGATGAGGACCAACTCCTCACCGACGGGCAAGCCCTCAGCATCCCCCTTACCGACAAATCCACCAACTTGGCCTCCCTCTTTGAACAAACCAATATGGTTTATGCCAACCGCAATGTAGGGGCCATGATCATGATCACCGACGGCATCTTCAATACCGGTGCCAACCCTTACTATAAGGCCGAAAAGGTCAAATATCCCGTCTATACCGTGGGTCTCGGCAGCTCCGACCTGAGCACCGACCTGCTGATTGCCAACATCGACTATAACAAGCAAGCCCTCAAAGGTAACTTCTTCCCCGTGGAAATCAAAGTCGCTGCCAACAAGCTGGCAGGCAAACAGGCTGATATCACCGTCTCCGAAAATGGGCAGCAACTGCTGAAGAAGACCATCCACGTCAGCGGCCAGCAACACTTCGAAACAGTCAAGCTGAACATTGAGGCCAAAAACGCTGGGCTCCACAGCTACACTGTTGATTTGGACGAATTAGATGGAGAGGTCACCTATAAGAACAACCACACCAAATTCTACGTGGAGGTAATTGAGCAACGCGACAAGGTAGCCATTGTCTATCAGTCGCCCCACCCCGACGTGGCCGCCATCAAAGAGGCTGTCGAGCTGACCGACAACTATGATGTTTCTGTCTCCTCCATTGACGCGTTCAACGGCAATGCCACCGACTACAGCCTCATCATCCTGCATCAGCTCCCCGCCACCAACCAGTCGGCCGCCAACCTGCTGTCTCAGATTCGCAAAAGCGGCACATCCACACTCTATATCCTGGGTGACAAGAGCGACTTGAACAGTTTCAACGGCCTTGGCAGCGGGGTGTCCATCACACAATCCAAAACGCTCACCAACTTAGCTACCCCCGACTACAACGACAACTTCACCAGTTTCACCTTTTCGGAAGAGTCGCGGCAGTTACTGAACCGATTCCCGCCAGTAAAGACCATCTTCGGCACCTACAAAACAGCTGTCTCTGCCAACGTTTTCATGTATCAGAAGGTGAGCGGCGTGGACACCAAGTATCCGCTCATCACGCTCAACGAGAGCAATGGCACCCGCACGGGAGTCATTACCGGGGCGGGCATCTGGCAGTGGAAACTATACAATTATATGTATAAGGAAAACCACGATGCCTTCAACGAGATTATCCAGAAAGTGGTACAATACCTCGCCTCACACACCGACAGGAGCCAGTTCCGCGTGCAACACGCTCAGATCTTCCGCGAAAACAGCGATGTGGAATTCACCGCCGAGCTGTACAACGACAGCTACGAACTCATTAACGAGCCCGACGTGAAGATGAGTATCAAAGGACACGGCGACACCACCTACGACGCGCAGTTCTCCAAGCAGAACAACAGCTACTACCTTAACATCGGCGAGTTGCCTAAGGGCACGTATCAGTGGACAGCCAACACCCAAGCAGGTAGTAAGAAGTTCTCCAAGAGCGGACAATTCACCGTCGAAGAGGTCATGCTGGAAGCCTCCAACCTCATTGCCGACCACGACCTGCTGAAGAGTATCTCCACCGCCACCAACGGACAATTCTTCACGCGCGACCAAATGAAGGAGGTGGCCAAAGCCATCAAAGAAAACGAAAATATCAAAACCATCGCCACCTACAAGAAACGATATAAGATGCTACTCAGTTCACCTTGGTACCTCGGTGCCATCCTCCTGCTGCTCGGCATCGAATGGTTCTTAAGAAAGTGGAACGGAGGCTATTGAGCAGGGTAAGAACTTAGAAGTTAATCGTTAAAGATAGACAAATGGTAAGGAAAAAACTATATATCATTCTGATTATTTGCTTGGCATGGATGGCTGGTTCGGGGCAGCAAATAGCCTTGCTGAAGTACAACGGCGGGGGCGACTGGTACGCAAATCCCACATCCCTACCCAACCTGATTGCCTTCTGCAACCAAAACTTAGGCATGTCGCTGGACGCCAAGCCAGCCACCGTGGAGGTCGGCAGCAGCGATATCTTCCAGTATCCCTTCATCCATATGACAGGGCACGGCAACATCGTCTTCAGCGAAGCTGAGGTGACCAACCTGCGCATGTACCTCATGGCGGGCGGATTCCTGCACGCTGACGACAACTATGGCATGTCGCCCTACATCCGTCGCGAGATGAAAAAGGTATTCCCCGAACTGGAACTCGTGGAATTGCCCTACAACCATCCCATCTTCCACCAAAAATACAACTTCCCAAACGGTCTGCCCAAGATTCACGAGCATGACAACAAGTCGCCCCAAGCTTTCGCCCTCTTCTACGAAGGCCGTATGGTTTTCCTCTTCACGTACGAATGCGATCTCGGCGATGGCTGGGAAGATTATATTGTACACAAAGACTCTGAAGCCACACGTACCAAAGCCCTTCAAATGGGTGCCAATATTTTACAGTATGTGTTTACTCGATAAACTTCAACTCTAACAAATAACAAACGGATAAAAGCACAGCTCATTAATGATTTACATTATTAATTTATAAAAATATGAAAAGGGTTTTATTAGGAATATTTATTATCGTTTGCGCAGCTGCTTGTTTCGCGCAGCAGGACACCATCAAGGTAATATCCTACAACATTCGATACAACAATCCCGGTGACGGCGACAACGCCTGGGACAAACGAAAAGCCAGTTCTGTAGTCATGGCCAAAGTGGAGCAGCCCGACTTTCTCTGTGTGCAGGAGGCCTATTTTGACCAGCTCGACTACCTGAACAAGAGCATGCCTGAGTACGACTACATTGGTGTAGGACGTGACGACGGCAAGCAGGGCGGCGAGCACATGGCCATTCTGTACCGCACAGACCGCTATGAGCTGATTGATCATGGCGACTTCTGGCTGAGCGAGACACCCGATGTATGCTCCCGTGGATGGGATGCCGCCTGCCACCGCATCGTCACCTGGGGCTATTTCAAAAACCGACAAACCGGCAAAACACTCTACTGCTTCAACACGCACCTCGACCACGTGGGCGAAACGGCCCGCCGAGAGTCCGTAAAACTCATCACCACCCGCATCAAGAAGATTGCCACCGACCGCAAGGCCCCCATCTTCCTGACCGGTGACTTCAACTCCAACATCGAGAGCGACATCTTCAAACCACTCAAGAAAATCTTGAAGCAAACACGCGAGGATGCACCCGTCACCGACCATCATGGTACCTACAACGGCTGGGGCAATGCGCCTAACAACATCGTCATCGACCATATCTTCTACAAGAATATTGTACCTGTAAAATACGAAACCCTCTACTCCGACAAATATGGCCGCTGGCTTATCTCCGACCATTATCCTATCAAAGGGTACTTTGTAAGGGGAAAACGTTAATAAATAGAGGCATGTGTTTTCCACAGGGCTTTGCCAGCAATTAACAACCATCAACTGACAATTCTCAATATTTCACTTGTAATCCATTTCTAAAAAATATTATATTTGCGGCCTTTAATAAAGTATAATTATTATGGTAATTGATGAACTTATCCAATCAGAAGCACTCTTAGAAGGGCACTTCCTTCTTTCATCTGGAAGACATAGCAACCGATACTGCCAGTGTGCCAAACTGTTACAATACCCTGACAGGGCTGAGCGTGTTATCCGCGTCATCACCGAACAGGTCAAGGATATGAACATTGACATGGTGGTAGGTCCCGCCATGGGAGGCATCATTGTGGCCTACGAACTGGGACGCCAATTAGGAAAGCCCGCCATCTTCACTGAACGCGTGGATAATGTGATGACCCTTCGCCGAGGCTTTGAAGTCAAGACTGGCCAGAAGCTCCTCATCACCGAAGATGTGGTCACTACGGGCAAGTCATCATTGGAAACCATCGAGGTGCTCAAGTCCTTCGGTGCCGAAGTGGTAGGCATTGCTTGCATCGTGGACCGCAGCGCCAATGCGCTGCCATACCCCATTTTCAGCGCCACAAAACTCGACATCCAAAGCTGGGAAGCCGATGAATGCCCTCTTTGCAAAGAAGGCAAACCTTTTGTGAAGCCTGGCAGCCGAAAATTTTAAGTGTAGTTTACACACACTCACATTTTTTGTATATTTGCGACCGTTTTTAGAGAGAGCAAACAATGAAAAATCCAAAAGTAGCGAACAGATACGCCAAGGCACTATTTGATTATGCTGGCGAACACAACCAGATAGAACTCGTGCGGGAAGAACTGCAAAACATCATTCAGGTACTCAAAGAGAACCACGAGCTGCAACTCGTGCTCAACAGCCCAGTCATCGCACCCGCCAAAAAGCACGCCATCTTTTCCCAAATCTTCGCGAAAGATCTTAGCGACATTACCTTCCAGTTTCTGGGAGTTATCATCAAGAAGAAAAGAGAACCCGCCATCGAGTCCATCTGCACGGAATACATCAAACTCTATAACCAAAAGCACAACATCAAGGTGGCCACACTAACCACTGCGCAACCGTTGAGTGCTGAACTATCCGAGAAAATCCGCAAAATCCTGGAGGAGCAAACCCAAGCCACCATTCAGGTCAAACAAGTTGTGGACCCCGAAATCCTCGGAGGAATCCTCATCAAGTTCGATGACAACTATATTGATGCAAGCGTGCTAACCAAAATCAACAAACTGCGGCAAGAGTTTGCGCACAATATATATCAAGTTAATTACTAAATATTTACCTCCATATATGGCAGAAATTAAACCATCAGAAGTAACATCCATACTTCGTCAACAATTACAGAATGTCAATTTAAAGACAGAAATGGAAGAGACGGGTACCGTGCTCCTTGTGGGCGACGGCATTGCCCGTGTTTATGGACTACAGAATGTTCGTTCCGGCGAATTGGTGTCGTTTGAGACCATGGCTGGTACCGACAACATCACGGGTATTGCCCTCAACTTGGAAGAGGACAATGTGGGTGTTGTGTTGTTAGGTGACTCCAAGAGTTTGAACGAGGGTGACATTTGCAAGCGTACTGGCCGCATCGCCTCCATCAAAGTGGGGGAAGGTCTGTTAGGACGTGTCATCAACACCCTGGGCGAGCCCATTGACGGCAAGGGCGCCATTGAAGGCGAGCTTTGCGAGATGCCCATCGAGCGCAAGGCCCCCGGCGTCATCTACCGCCAACCCGTAAAAGAGCCCCTTCAAACAGGCCTCAAGGCGGTAGATGCCATGATTCCCATCGGCCGTGGCCAGCGTGAGCTCATCATCGGCGACCGTCAGACGGGCAAGACCGCCATCGCCTTGGACACCATCATCAACCAGAAAGAGTTTTATGAGCAGGGCAACCCTGTATATTGCATCTATGTAGCTGTAGGCCAAAAAGGCTCCTCCGTGGCTTCCATTGTGAAGACACTGACCGAGCGCGGCGCCATGCCTTACACCATCGTGGTCACCGCCACCGCCTCAGACGCTGCCGCCATGCAGTTCTACGCCCCCTTCGCAGGCGCCGCTATCGGCGAATACTTCCGCGACACCGGGCGCAGCGCGCTCATCATCTACGACGACCTCTCCAAGCAAGCCGTTGCCTATCGTGAAGTCTCCCTGCTGCTTCGCCGCCCACCTGGACGTGAAGCATACCCTGGCGATGTCTTCTACTTGCACTCCCGTTTATTAGAAAGAGCCGCCAAAATCATCGAATCCGATGAGATTGCCGCCCAAATGAACGACCTGCCCGAAAGCTTGAAAGACAAGGTGAAAGGCGGCGGATCACTCACCGCCCTGCCAATCATCGAAACACAGGCTGGCGATGTGTCTGCCTACATCCCAACCAACGTAATCTCCATCACCGATGGTCAGATCTTCCTGGAGACATCCCTCTTCAACGCAGGCGTACGCCCCGCCATCAACGTCGGCATCTCCGTGTCACGTGTGGGTGGTAACGCCCAAATCAAGTCCATGAAGAAGGTGGCCGGCACCCTGAAACTAGACCAGGCACAGTACCGAGAGATGGAATCCTTCGCCAAGTTCGGCTCCGATGTGGACGCCGCTACACAATACGTGCTTGACAAGGGCGCCCGCAATGTGGAAATTCTGAAGCAACCCCAATACACCCCCTACAAGGTGGAAGAACAAATCGCCATCATCTTCTGCGGATCCCGTGGGCTACTGCAACATGTACGCATCAGCGACATCCGCAAGTTCGAAATCACCTTCCTAAACTACATGCACGACCATCATCAAGACGTATTGGAAACTTTGCGTTCAGGCAAGATTGACGACAGCATCATGAAACAGTTGGAAGACGCTTGCGCCGAAGTGGTTAAATCTTTTGAAGTGAAATAACTATGGGAAACCTAAAGGAAATAAGAACCCGCATCAGTTCTATTGAGTCCACGCAGAAGATCACCAGTTCCATGAAATTGGTGTCAGCAGCCAAGCTCCGCAGGGCCCAGAGTTCCATCCAATACCTGCGCCCTTATTCCGAAAAACTTAACGAAATTCTGGCGGACTTGTCGTCAGCGGCAGGTTCCATGGAGAACATGCCACTGTTTGAACAGCGCACCACTGAGAAGGTGGTCATCGTGGTTATCAGCTCCAACAAGGGACTGTGCGGTGCCTTCAACGCCAACATCATGAAGACTGTGCACCAACTGGTGGAGACCCAGTATGCCGACCAACATCGTAACGGCAACTTGCAGTTGGTGTGCATCGGCAAAAAAGGCTATGAACAGCTCTCAAAACAGTATCCGGTAATGCAGCAGAATGAGGCATTGATTGACCATCCCGACTTCACCGAAGTGTCGGCCATCTGCGAGGAACTCACCCAACGATTCCTCAAAGGGGAGATCGACAAGGTGGACATCGTCTATAACCAGTTCTTGAATGCCGCTACGCAGCGGGTTACGGTGGAACCGTTCCTGCCCATAGTCCACTTGACGACGGAAGAGGGTACCCCCGCGGGCCACGACTACATCATCGAGCCATCACCCGAAGAAGTGTTGGAGGAGTTGATTCCTAAGATTATGAAGACGCAATTGTACAAGACCCTGTGCGACTCCATCGCCTCGGAACATGGCGCTCGCATGATCTCCATGACCAAGGCCACCGACAACGCCACAGAGATTCTCCGCGACCTGCGCCTCAAGTACAACAACGCCCGCCAATCATCCATCACCAATGAACTGATTGAGATCGTGAGCGGTGCCGAAGCCCTCAAAGGCTAATAACCGGCCGATTGATAGCCGATGCTTCCGATCGTTGACAAAACAAAAAAACGACACCTGACGGTGTCGTTTTTTTATTCATATATACGTAACACCCATTACCGGCCATTGGCATAGTGCTGGATATAGGCATTCTCATAATCGGTTTCATCCACCCTATACTCCACCCGATGGCTTGAGCGGTGGCGGTTAGCCTCCGACTGGAGAATAGACCAGCAGTGCTTGTATTTCGGGTGTTTCTCGAAATTGAAGAAGTCATCAATCGCCCAAGCAAGGGAAAGGTCTTGAACCTCTCCGGGAAAGATAATGACGGGCACCACGTCGCGTTGGCAGAAGGCGGTATAGGGGTTACTTTCAGACTCGAAACAGCTCATGTCTATGCCAGAGAAAGTCCACACGCGCTCGCTGGCGCCGGGCCGCACGGTGATCACCTCCCGTATAGTGCCTGTATGAGGGTTCATCTCTGCATATTTAATATTGTAAGAGAGGGTGTTTTTGAGATAATACTCGTCATTAAAGCCCGGATCGCAGGCGCAGAGTGCCACGGCTGCAAACAATAACAGGGTCAGAATCTTTTTCATAGTGCCAATTTTTAGGCCGCAAAGATACAAAAAATAGCGGACGTTTGGTTGCAGCAATCGGAAGCATATCGTTGTTGGTTTTTCAGTTTTTGCCTTTCCACGATGTGGTAAAAAGCGTGGGGGCACAGATAACATGAGCCCGCCCCCAATATGGAAAAAGTATTTGTTCTTTTTTCCCTATAATTTGCTATCCTTATAAGTTGCAACAGAATAGACATAGCTATCCGTCTCAACAGTCTCAAAATGATACTGGTCAGCATCGGCCAGCACTTGTTTGATATCTTGGCGGATACCTTCGCCGGTAAGCTTGAGCAGCGCTTCCTTTCGGGTCCAAAGCGCGAGGAATGCTTTGCTGACCTCCGGGGCTGCCATAACCTGCCGACACTCTTCCTCATTCATGGTAAAGGCGACTATTTTCTCCTCAACAGGGCGAATGATTTCCACATCAGCACCCACGGGATGATGGTGTAAGGCACATAACGCCACGCTCTTGGAGTGGCTGAGGCTGAAATAAACATCGGGATGCTCCGGCAGATACGGCTTACCGCCTTCTAAGAAAGCGAACTCCGGGCACCCAGTAATCCCATACGTTTGACGCAGACCTTCCTTCAGCAGCAGGTAAGCAGCCAGCGAAAGTTTCTGGTCGCGTTTGAAATGATATCGCAACACCCGCTCACGGCGCTGCTCCGAAACCTCAGCCAGGGCCACGTCCATTTCCAAACTCTCTACTTCATCGTTAATGTAAATCTTCATATCCTACCCTAATAGTCATTTTCTCCAGTAGTTGCATATTCTTCACGGCATGCCCTATATGGCCCAAATTAGATTCTGTCAGCATATATCATTCAAAATAAAAGTGCAAATATAAATAATTATCAGCTCAATGTAAAGAACAATCCAATAAAGCAATCATATCATTCTAATTTAGTCTTTGAGCTTCCGGGTCGCTATAAAACGCATCAGAGCGTCCCACCAGCGGTCGGGCAGTATGCGATGCATGAACACGGCAGTGCCAGAGATGGCCCCGGCGCGGTAGCGTATGCGTGGACGACGGCTATCCACGGCCTTGCAGATGGCCGTAGTGACCACTTCGGGACCAGATATCAAATTCGACAGATAGGCTTTGCGCAGGCTGTCAGCCTCTTGACAACCAGTAGTCTCATAGGCAGTACCTTTGGAAGACGCTTCGAGGTTGTCAGCGGCGATGAGTCCCCAGTCCGTTTTGATAGGGCCTGGTTCTATGAGCACCACATCCACGCCAAAGGGTTTCATCTCGATGCGGAGGGCATCGCTTAGTGCCTCCACAGAGTACTTGGAGACGTGATACCATCCTCCATACATCATCACGCTCTTACCGGCTATCGATGAGATGTTGACAATCCGGCCAGAGTGTTGCGCACGCATGGCGGGCAGCACGAGTTGACACAACCGCGCCAAACCGAACACATTGACTTCAATCTGCCGGCGGGCCTCAGCCATCGTCACATTCTCAATAGCTCCAAAGTAGCCATATCCCGCATTATTGACCAGCACATCGATACGACCCTCATGCTCTATAATATATTCCACAGCTTCCTGCATAGAGGCATCGTCTGTCACGTCCATAGCCATTGTCACAACACCATCGGCTTGCAGGGGTTCCATCCGTTCCGTACGTCGGGCGGCAGCATATACCCGATGCCCCGCATGTGCCAACGCCTTGGCAGTGTTGAAGCCAATTCCACTGCTCGCACCCGTAATCAAAATCACTTTCTTCATTATCTATATTCTTCTTTATAAAACACTTCTTGAGGGTAAATATCCTTCGTTTATTCATCGATTCTCACCAATCAGGGCATCAAAATCCCTATACATCATTATTAATTTTAGGCTACAAAGACACATCTGTTTTCGGCCTATAGCGTCACGCCCGATATGGAAGTGATGCTTAAGGTGCGTGCCCACCTCATTGCATACCTCCACTAAATAGGACGAATAAACCCAATCTTGTGCGGTGTCGTTTCATAACACTGTCTTTTTATTTAGGAAAGGCAAAGATACACATTTTTCAATTTTGTTAAAAAAAATGTACTTTTGCCACGAACAATCACTCATTAAAAATTCACTCCTTTATGAAAAAAACAATTATCTCTTTCATGATGATGATAGCCTTCGTAATGGCTATTCCCACACAAATGTCTGCATCCACGGCTATTGGGAAAAAGGCTCCTAAGTGTGGTAAGAAGCCGAAAAGCGTTTACTGTTTCACGGTAAAAGACATCAATGGCAAGGATGTCACATTGCGCGACTACGAGGGCAAGGTATTATTGATTGTGAATGTGGCCAGCAAATGCGGTTTAACACCTCAATATGAAGGGTTGGAAGCTTTATACTTGAAATACAAGGATCAGGGGTTGGAGATTCTCGGTTTCCCATGCAATCAATTTCTTGAGCAGGAGCCTGGTACCAACGAGGAGATCATGGAGTTTTGCTCCATCAACTACCAAATCACCTTCCCGCTATTCGACAAGATTGATGTCAACGGTGAAGAGGAGAGCCCTCTGTACACATATTTGAAGGCCAAAGCGCCATTCAAGGGGTATCCGGCTGGCTACGAAAAATTTGCGGAGCAGCTGAACAAGATACACCTGATGACAAACAGTGGCTTTGACAAGGGCAATGCCATCAAATGGAACTTCGGCAAGTTTTTGGTTTCAAAAGACGGCAAGACCATCAAGCGTTTCGAGCCGATGGTTACACCTGATGGTTTGGAGGCTGACATCCAGCGCATGCTGGCAGAATAGTTCCGTCTATTTCAGCACATTGCAGATTCGACGCAGGCCTTCCGTCAGGGTAGATCGAGGGCATCCAAAGTTCAGTCGCATGAAGCCTTCGCCATCTTGGCCATAGTCGAGTCCGCTGTTCAGGCCCACTTTAGCGTCATGCACAAGTGTATTGACGAGTTCTTCATGAGGCAGCTTGAAGGCTCTGAAATCGAGCCACAGCAAAAAGGATGCTTCCGGGCGCATAGCCACAATCTTAGGCGAATGCTCGGCTATGTACTCCACAGCAAAATCCACATTTTCTGCCAGATAGTCGAGCAGTTGCAGGCGCCACTCTTCACCATAGCGGAAGGCGGCCTCGGCGCCCACGTATGCAAAGAGGTTTCCCAACGACAGTTCGTTAGCGTCCAAGTAGTTGAAAAAATGCCGACGCACATCCTTGTCAGGCACATAGCAAACTGAGGAGCCGAGACCTGCCATATTGAAAGTCTTGCTGGGCGCAAAGAAGGTTATGGAGTTGTCGGCCGCCGCCGCCGAAACAGTCGCAAAGGAGGTATGGTGAAATCCCGGCAGCGTAAGGTCTGCATGAATTTCATCGGCAATCACGAGCACGTGATATTTGGCGCAGATGCGGGCTATCTCGCGTAGTTCATCAGCATTCCATACGGTGCCACCAGGATTGTGTGGATTGGCTAATATCAGCACTTTGCACAGTTGCGCTTTGGCCTCAAAATCTTCAAAGTCTATAACAAATCGCCCATTCACCGTCTTCAGTGAGTTGCTCACAAAGTGGCGACCGCTCCGATGAGGCACATTAAGAAATGGCGGATATACCGGTGTCGTAAGCAGCACATTGTCGCCAGGCTTGGTGAAGGCCTGCAACACGAAGGCGATGCCCTGCACAATGCCGGGGATGAAGTGCATCTGCGACCACTTGGCTTGGATGCCATAGTGAGACTGGAACCAGTTGACCACGGCGCAGATGTAGCTCTCGGGTGCGAAGGTATAGCCCAGAACCTCATGACGACAGCGCTCACGGATGGCATCCATGACAAAATCTGGAGTCTTGAAGTCCATATCCGCCACCCACATAGGGAGCAGATCATCACTGCCGAAAACAGGATTCAGCATATCGTGCTTTACACATGAGGTACCTTTACGGTTTACAACCTCGTCAAAATTGTATTTCATATTTAGGGACAATTATTCTTGATCAGTTTTTCAAGGGCATCCAATGCCTCTTCAACGGGTATGGGGTTTGTGAGTTTCTCTTTGCCGTGATACAGGCACACATGACCATGGGCGGCACCTACCACGCCATAGTCCGCATCTGCCATTTCGCCAGGGCCGTTCACAATGCATCCCATGATGCCAAGCTTAAGGCCTGGATGATTGGGAAACCGTTCCTTCACCATGGCTACCACGTGTTGAATGTCGTACTGTGTACGGCCACAAGAAGGGCACGAGATAAACTCCGTTTTGCTCATCCGAATACGGCAGGCTTGTAGAATAGTAAGTCTCAGGTCTTGCAGTACCTCCTGGCTCATCAAGCCGTTTTCAAGTTGAATATCTTTGATGTGATGTTTATAATAGGCATAACCGGCCATAGCAGCAGCGCGGATTGTCCAGGCGTCGATGTCGGCGCAATCCTCAGAAAAGTAAAGGGTGTCATCCTGAATGACGGCATTCTGGGGATGCAAAGATGTTAACGCCTGCACCAGTTTATGGGCGAATGGGGACTCATCCTCCGGGGGTTCGGTCAGTGATACGCGTACCGTGTCGCCCACGCCCATGAGGAGCAGGGCGCCGATGCCGGCAGCCGACTTCACACGGCCCTCGAGGCCACATCCCGCCTCCGTAACCCCGATATGTAGCGGGTAGTTCACGCCACGCGCCTTCATTGCCTCATGCAACAAAGTGGTGGAGCGTATCATAGTATATACATTGCTCGACTTCATGGAAAATACGAGCTTTCGGAAATCCATGGACTCGCAGATATCAAGCCATTCGAGTGCTGAGTGGACCATCGCTTCCGGCGTGTTGCCATAGCGATTGATGATGCGGTCGCACAAGGAGCCTTGGTTGATGCCGACACGGATGGCCGTATCGTGTTGTTTGCAGATGGACAACAGCGGGGCGGCGCGTTCGGCCATGCGATGTACAGCCTCATCATATTCTGTGTCTGTCATGGTAAAGGAGGCGAACACGCGTTTGTCCACATAGTTGCCAGGGTTAATGCGCACTTTCTCTACAAAGGGGGCTACGGCCTCCGCCACATTGGGGTTAAAGTGCACATCGGCCACGATGGGGGTCAGGAAGCCTTCGGCGCGAAGCTGTGCTTGAATGCGGGCGAGGGGTGCCACCTCCTTCATGGAAGGCACGGTGAGGCGTACCATCTGCGCCCCACTATCAATCATCCGCTTACATTGCGCCACCGATGCAACCACATCAGCCGTATCAGTGTTGGTCATCGACTGTATCACCACTGGAGCGGTTCCGCCAATGGTCACCCTGCCAATCTTAAAATGCACGGAGCTATTCATGGGCTCTCATTTTGCTGAAGCCTTGCGCCTTGACTTCAATCTGATGATTGTCGGAAGTAATCAACTGACAACCATACTCTTTCTCTTTGATATAGCCAACGATAGAGACATTCGGAACGTTCTTGATTTTTTCAAAGTCGGCTTGTTTCACGGTAAACATCAGTTCATAATCATCGCCACCGTTGAGGGCTGCCACGGTATGCACGATATCGAGACTCTTCAACGTATTGAAGGTCAGTTCCGTCATGGGGATACGCTCTTCGAAGAGTACCGCCCCTTTCTGGGAGGCGCGACAAATCTGCATCATAGCGGCGGCCAAGCCATCTGCCACATTAACCATAGCGGTGGGTACCAGTTCCTCGCGCCTGAGTGCCTCAACAATATCCAATCTTGGCTCTGGTCGCAACTGTCGGCTTAACAGATAGTCTTTACCCGTAAAATCAGGTTGCACATCTGGGTTTACCTCAAAAACCTTCTTCTCCCGCTCTAAGAGAAGGAGTCCGGCATAGGCTGCGGCAAAGTCGCCCGACACGCAGAGCAGTTCGTTTTCGGAGGCACCCGCGCGTTTGGTGAGCAGGGCGGGTTCACACTCCCCGTTAGCAGAGACGCTGATGATCAGGTCTCGACGAGAAGTCATGAGGTCCAATCCCACGACATCGGCATGCACGTTCTCACAGCAGGTGGCCACGCCATCAAGCAACTCCTGAACCGCTTTCATGTCGAAACGGTTGGAGATAGCCATATTGACCGACAGTTGTGTCGGGACGGCATTCATGGCAAGCAGGTCGCTGAAGGTGATGGCTGCCACCTTATAGCCTAAATGCCGCAAAGGCACATAGGTGAGGTCAAAATGCACATTTTCCATAAAGAGTCTGGAGGCGGAGGCCACGTTCTCGGAGGCAGGGGCGGTCACAGCGGCATCATCGCCAATACCAACAACCGTTGACCCGTTTTCCACATGAAATCCTTTGGACAGTTCTGCTATAAGGTCGTATTTACCCAATGTCAGCACCTCCTCATTGGAGAGATGATTGTTGTCTTGCATAATTGAAACGGACGTTTACGGTACTTAGTCTGCTATACGAAATAGTGTTTGGAGATTGAAGAGCACTCTTCCACGCTTTCAATCACGTCAGCCATCAGTTTGGCGATGGAGATGACGCGTACCTTGCTACACGGACGCTTCAAGGGAATGGAGTCGGTTACGAGGACGGTTTCCAGCACAGAGTTTTCAATTTTCTCCAACGCATCACCGGAGAAGAGTCCATGGGCGCACATGGCGTTCACGCTTTTGGCTCCCATAGCCTTGATTGCCTCAGCAGCCTTGCAGAGCGTTCCGGCTGTATCTATGATATCATCCACTAAGATCACCTCTTTGCCACGCACATCACCCAGAATGTGGAGGGAGGCCACCTCATTTTGCTTTTCTCGTTGCTTGAAGCCAATTGCCAGGTCACAGTTCAGAGCCTTAGCGTATGTGGAGGCACGCTTGGTACCACCCGTGTCAGGGGAGGCAATCATAATCAGATCGTTATTCAAGCTCCGAATATAGGGAATAAACACATTGGAGGCAAAGAGATGTTCAACCGGCACCTCCAAGAAGCCTTGGATCTGGTCGGCATGAAGGTCCATGGTAATGACGCGGTTCACGCCGGCAGTGGTAAGCAGATTGCACATCAACTTAGCTCCGATGGAAGTCCTGGGCTTGTCTTTACGGTCTTGACGGGCATAACCAAAATAGGGCATTACCGCAATGATATTGCGGGCAGACGCACGTTTGGCGGCATCAATGGCGATGAGGAGTTCGATGATATTATCGGCTGGAGAGAAGGTTGGCTGAATAATGAAGACATCCTTGCCTCTGATCGTATCATTGAAATAGACTTGGATTTCCCCATCTTTGAATTGCAGAATATCCACCGGGAAAAGCGGCATATTCAGGTGCTCAGCGATGTTTTTCGCTAATTCAGGATTGGCACGACCGGCCACCAAAACGTAGTTCTTGTCCATAACTGTTTAATATTTACTTTATTAGTTTTTCACAAAAGAAAGAGCAAATTTAAGCAGTCTATCCTTAGTTTGCAAAAAAAAATATAAACACTTATCAACAACGCAGATTAGTGTTCTTCCATCAGGTAGGCTTTGATGAAATCGTCAATTTCGCCATCCATGACGGCATTCACATTACCTGTTTCAAAGCCTGTACGGAGGTCTTTGACCATCTTATAGGGTTGCATCACATAGCTGCGGATTTGGCTTCCCCACTCTATTTTCTTCTTAGAGCCTTCGATTTCGGCCAGTTTGGCGCGTTTTTTCTCCAGTTCAATCTGATAGAGACGTGAGCGCAACATGGTCATGGCCATTTCCCTGTTCTGGATTTGGGAGCGTGTCACCTGACATTCCACGATGATGCCGGAAGGATGGTGGTGCAGGCGCACGGCCGTCTCCACCTTGTTGACGTTCTGGCCGCCGTGGCCGCTGGAGCGGTAGGTATCCCAACTGATGTCGGCAGGATTGATATCGATGACGATATCATCGTTCACAATGGGATAGGCGAACACGGAGGCAAAGGAGGTGTGGCGTCGGTTGGCGGCATCAAACGGCGATAAGCGTACGAGACGATGCACGCCGATTTCGCTACGCAGGTAGCCATACGCGTAGGGGCCTTCCACCTCTACGGAGACAGACTTAACGCCAGCCACATCGCCATCCTGCCGGTCGAGCAGCTTTGTCTTGAAATTATTGCGTTCGGCCCAGCGCAGGTACATACGCAACAACATCTCTGCCCAGTCGCAACTCTCAGTACCGCCAGCGCCGGCATTGATAGTGATAACGGCATGGAGCGCATCCTCCTCATTGCGCATCATATTGCGGAATTCCAGTTTTTCAACCATCCGGAGCAGCTGGTTGTAGGATTGTTCCACCTCCTCTTCGGTGGCCTCTCCCGCAGCCAGAAACTCAGCCATCACTTGCAACTCTTCACCCTGCTCCACGGCTTGTTCATAATCTTTAACCCATGTCTTCACCAACGCAATCTCACGAAGCAGGTGCTCTGCCTTCTTGGGGTCATCCCAAAAACCGGGTTGCTGGCTAATCTGTTCTTTGGCATCTATCTCTGCCTGCTTGGCATCGATGTCAAAGATACCTCCTTAGCTCACCGAGCCTATTAAGGATAGTTTTTATGTTGTCAGTTGTTATCATATCCGAGTTCGTTAAGATTTAAGTTTTGACAATATTTCACCCATCGCGAAGCCTTTGCTCAGGAGTGCGCGTATCAGACGCGAACGGTCATCGCCCGTGGCAGGGTTGGTGCGGCGCCATTTCTCTATAGCATCCTCCAGCACCTCCTCATAAGCCTCCGGAGCCACCTGGCCCATGACTGCGTCAATCACTTCTGCCGCGACACCTTTGGCAAACAAGCCTTGACGAATCTTGAGCGGCCCCCACTGTTCATGCAATTTACTACGCACATACTGCTCGGTAAAACGCTCGTCATCCACAAACTTCTGGTCTTTAAGCCGACGCATAATTTCCTCACGCTGGGAAGCGGAGACCGCCATGCCCACCATTTTCTTGCGCACATCGGCCTCACATCGCTCTTGATAGGCGCAATAATGCTCCAATTTCGACAATATGTCAGCAGGTATATCCATGTCAGTCAACAATCTCAGGTTCAACATTGGGCGTATCCCACAAGACAATCTCATCCATGTTGGCATTGAAGTAACGATGCTGCAGGAGATGATAACTTTGATTGGACACTAAGCGGATGCGCTTTTTATAGTGGAATTGCCACTTGGTCAGTATAGATGGGAATCCTCGCTTCAGGTAGGCATACACGAAGGGGTGCACCATCACGGTAACACGCGACTCCTGTTGTTTCTCAAAAAGAAATTCCAGGGTATTGTCTATCTCATCCTCTATTAGGATGGCAGGTTTTATCTTGCCGGTACCTTTGCAGGTAGGGCACTGCTCTGTGGTCTCTATAACAGTGGCTTGACGGACCCGCTGTCGGGTAATCTCCATCACACAGAACTTATTGAGAGGCAATATTGTATGTTTAGCTTTATCATTTTTCATAAACTCCTGCATAGCCTTATATAGGCCAGACTTGTTCTGGGAGTTATGAAGATCCACGAAGTCGATGGTGATGATGCCTCCCATGTCTCGCAAACGGAGTTGTCGGGCAATCTCAGCCGCTGCTATCATATTGGTATTCATAGCGTTTTCTTCTGGCGACTGGCTTGATTTCAGGCGATTGCCGCTATTGACATCAATCACATGCATCGCTTCAGTATGTTCAATGATCAAGTACACGCCGCTTTTGACGGTCACCACTTTTCCAAACGAGCCTTTGATCTGTTTGGAAACGTTAAAATGTTCAAAGATCGGTTGCTTGTCATTGTATAGTTTGATAATTCCTTCTTGCGCTGGTGAGTAGGCGTGGATATAGTTCTTCACCTCTTGGAACACCTCTGGGGTATCGATATGGATAGCGTTGAAGGAATCGTTCAGCATCTCGCGCAACAGGGAGGAGACGCTGTCGGTGTCTTGCGACAGGCAGGTCCCGGGCTTGGCGGTGAAGAGGTTCTCCACGGTATTGTCCCATGCGTAGCGAATCTTCTCAAGGTCGGCGGTGAGTTCCTCTGCGGACTTGTGTTCAGCAACTGTACGGATGATGATGCCGAAGTTTCGCGGGCGCAGGCCTTGCACGATAGACTTCAGGCGTTTGCGTTCCTGAGAGCTTCTGATCTTCTGGGAAATGGAGACTTTGTCGCCAAAAGGCACCAACACGAGGTATCGCCCGGCAAAGGAGACCTCCGTAGTGATACGCGGTCCCTTGGTGGAGATGGGCTCCTTGGCCACCTGCACCATCAGCAGCTGACCTGCCGTGATGATGTCGCTAATTTTCCCGTTCTTAGGTACTTCATCCAAATACTGGACTTTACTGATGCTTCGTTTGCCGGTAGTAATAGCCTGACTGACGAAAGCATTAGTGGTGCGTGCATGGATACCCAGGTCCAGATAGTGTAGGAATGCATCCTTCTCGCTGCCAATGTCCACAAACGCCGCATTCAACCCCGGCATAAGCTTTCTGACCTTGCCGACATAAATATTGCCTACAGAGAACTTCGTGGTGGATTTCTCTGTGTGAATCTCCATCAACTTCTTATCCTCTAACAGAGCCATCTGCACCTCATTGTCGTGTGAGGTGATGATTAATTCTTTTGAAATTTCTGTAGTTTCTTCCATTTTTATTATAAAACAATGAAAACTAAATAAAACCTTGTTTTATTTAGTTTTCATCGCAATTTTAACTCATAAAAGACTATTTGTTCTTATGTCTGTTCTTTCTAAGACGTTTTTTTCTTTTATGAGTCGACATTTTATGTCTTTTTCTCTTCTTACCACTTGGCATAATGAATAGATTTTTAGGTTAGATATTATTTTTTAGAATTTTTCACAGCGTTAACAAAAGTTTTGCACGGCTTGAAGGCAGGGATATTATGGGCAGGGATGATAATTGTCTCTTCCTTGGAAATATTACGAGCGGTCTTTTCAGCTCTTTCCTTAATAATGAAGCTACCGAAGCCTCTTAAATATACGTTTTCTCCAGAAATCATGGAGGTTTTCACACTGTCCATAAATTTTTCAACGATAGTTTGAACACTACCTTTGTCTAATCCGGTTTTGCCGGCAATGTCGTTAACGATATCAGCTTTTGTCATAATACTAATATTTAATTGTTTATACTTTTTTTGAGAGCGGCAAAAATACAAATATTTTCATCTTCTTGCCACAACTTTCCATTTTTTTTTTAAGATTAGCGTTCACAGGCTTATAGAGTGGCTTTCAGCGAATTATATAATCTTAAAAAGCAGGATCAACAGGGGCATTCTATATTGGGGAAAGCTGTAATTATCGGATTTTTTCGGCAATTTTAGATGCTAATCGACTTGCCCCAATGCGGAAAAGATCGCGATTCATCCATTCGGCGCCCAACACATTATGCAGCAACTTGACATAATAGATAGCTGTATCTGGGTCAGAGATACCACCGGCCGCTTTAACACCCACTTTTTTGCCGGTATTCTGATAATGAAACTTGATGGCATCCATCATTACCAGGAAGGCTTCGGGTGTGGCGTTGACGGTTATCTTTCCCGTAGAGGTCTTGATAAAGTCCGCTCCGGCGGCAATAGCCAGCTGCGAGGCTTTGAAAATATTTTGCGGGGTCTTAAGCTCGCCTGTTTCCAGAATCACCTTCAGTTTTGCGGATGCGCAGGCTTTCCTAATGGCGGCAATCTCGTCATAGACGGTTTGATAGTCACCCTTCAGAAAAGTGCCGCGGGAGATGACCATGTCGATTTCATCGGCACCTTGTTCCAAGGCATAGCGCACTTCAGCCACTTTGATATCGATGGGTGACTGTCCTGCGGGGAACGCACCGGCCACGGATGCTATGGTCACCGGGGTTTTCTGTAACATCTTGGAAGCGACGTTCACCAAGGGCGGATACACGCACACAGCCGCGGGCATGCAGCCCTTGCTCGTCTTAAAGTCCAAGGCCTTCTGACACAACTCTTCCACCACATGGTCGTTATCCGTGCCTTCCAAAGTAGTGAGATCAATACTGGCTAAGATAAAACGATACATATCCTGTTCTGCCAATGGCATGGGACGGTGATGAACAATCTGCAGTCGGTCTTCAATCTGCTCTGATCGATATGGATAATTTTCTAAGGTCATAATATGTAAATTAGTGTAATTCTTATTTACTGTTGTTTTTTAAAACGGTCAAGGGCCACTTTCAGAGAGAAAATATGGGAATACTGTGCGATGGAGAGGTTCCCGAGATCGGTGAAGGCATAGTCGATGGAGACGATATTCTTGATGCATACGCCGAGACCTATGTTAATCTGGAGGGTCATCCGGTTCCGTCCGTCGAAGTCGGGCTCGCGCTGAAAATTGCCGAGGCCGGCTCTTAGGGCAACTATCTTTTTGTAGGCAAACTCCACGCCGAGGTGAGGGTCGAAGCTCATCACCTTGCTTCGCAGCAGTGTGTTGCGTTTCCCATCGAACGTACAGTCGAAGTCAAGTGCCACGGTACCGTTGAAGCCCTTGCCCATCTCGAAATACTTAGCCCCGCCAACCAGCAACTTGGGGATTGTGAGTTCGAGGCTGTTTTCGGGAATCTCGTTGCCAGTTTGGTTGAAGACATCTATCACCTCATTGGTGAGGTTGTAGCGCCAGGCATTGAAAGTGGAGGTGCCATCGCGCAGCAGCACACCGGCCTGCCATCCTTTATTATTATATTGTAAGCCCAAGTCAAGGCCAAAGCCCCAAGCACGGGCAAACTTGCCGATGCCACGGGTGATGATTTTTGCATTGGCACCGACCGAAAGGCCTTTCACTCGAGCAAAATTATAGGCATAGCTGAGCAAAATGGCATTGTCGGCCGCTGAGAAATAGGTGATGCGGTCGTAATCCACATTTCCTTGCGCATCTATCAGTTCCGTAGTATTCATGATGTTGTCCACGCCAAAACGAATATAGGAAAGTGCCACGGCAGACCTATCGTCGATTTTGTAGCCGATGCCGGCATAATCGTACTTGGCGATACCTGCGAAATACTCGGCATGCATAAGCGACAGTTGGTAGCGTTTATCCATGCGGCTGAGTCCGGCGGGATTCCAATAGGCGGCTGTCACATCATCGGAAATGGCAGTCATGGTGTTTGCCATGGCCAAGCCACGTGCTCCGATGCCCAACGAGAGGAATTCGTTGCTGTACTTGGACTGTCCTTGGCATAGTACCACTGCCAGCATGAACGTTATATTGAACAGTGTTTTCTTCATTTATGCGTTGCTTTTCTTATGGATAACATAGGTTTTATGGTCGCCAGAGAAGAGTTCATAGCCATAGAATTTGCATTCAATAGCTCCATTGAAGAGGGTTTTCTTCAAAAATGGATGAAGTCCAAAGAAAATGTATTTTCACATGTTTTAAATAATAAATTAATATTCATTGAAGAAAATGATTCTCAAAGACTTTCCAATATAATTGTTAATTATAAAAAAACAATAAATAATGGAAGAGGAGCTTTTCTTTTCTTAACTTTAAATAATGTTAATAAGGCTAAATTTTTTGATGATTTGACTGGAAAATATTCTAGATGTATATTATTTATTGGATTTAATCCAAAAGAAATGTTAGTCAATTCTTATAAAACTCAAATATATGAATTGAAAAAAAATTATAATAAAACTTCTGATTGCAGCAATGAAGAAATTGATAATTTTGAATATATAAAATTATTTACTTCGAAAATAACTAATAAAATATCTGATTTAAATGATAAAACAATATTGATCATTTTAGAAGAAGAAAATATCGACAAAAAATTTTTCCTTAGTTATAAATACAAAGAATATTTACCTAGATGGATTCAAAAAATGATTCATATTGAAGAAGATAATGAGCGAAATAATATTAATGAGAAAATTAAACTAATTCCGGAATTTTTAAGTCAAAATAACGAAAATTAATATAATATTTAAAGATAATAATATATTAAATTTTTATTTAATTATATG
>CALDIA010000051.1 GCA_937901455.1 uncultured Bacteroidales bacterium
GGTACTTCTGCCTTGGATGGCGAGGAGCGTCCGAATAGAGCATCCGCACAAAGCCTTCTTTTATGGCTGGATTGAGATGGTATTCCAAAAAATTGGGACGATGTTTCAGCCCAAGTGTTTGCATCAATTGTGAAATGGAACATTCGTTAACCCCTATCGTCATTACCAAACGTTTGATTTGAGGATTGTCCGTATGCAACAAATCGAGAGCTTGTTCGGGTACTTGTTCGGGTACTTGTTCGGGTGTTTGTCGGGTGCTTGATGGGATACTTGCTGGGGTATCCGTCTGCTGCCCTAATTCTTTGGGCGGATTTACGATTAAATACCTGCTTATCAATTCGTTATGCTCACCCATCAACAAGTTTCTGAAAAAAAGCTCCAAATAAACGGGTGTATATTCAACGCCTTTGACCGCGCTTTTGTAATTGGCACGAACGAGTGCGTTACGGAAATACCAAGAATGGGCGGCAAACATGTCGTTATTGACCTCGAAGCCAATCGACCTGAGGTATTGGATAGTGAACACGGCCGTCGTTCTGGTGTTCCCTTCCTCAAAAGGGTGGATTTGCCACAAATCGGAGACGAAGCGGGTAACGTGGGCAACAATCTCTTCCATGCTCATTTCGTGGTAACTGAACGCCCGCTCCTTGCTGATGTCATAATCCAAGGCACGCCACAAGTCCTCATAATTCAGATAGTTAACCGTGTCGCCACGCAACACCCACTCTTTTTTCGTGATGTCAAATTTGCGGATTTTGCCGGCGTGTTTAAACACGCCCTCAAATATCCGACGATGCAAGGCGACAAACCCATTCGCAGAGAAATCAAGCGTGGGCCTCGAAAGAATCATGGAGATGTTGCTTGAAACTTTGTCGGCCTCCTGTTTCGCGTCGTCGTCAGGTTCTCTTGTGGTCTTGGAGACATAATAGCTCTTCACCAGCTCCCGCGCTTCGTCAATCGTGATTTCGCCTTCGATGTTGCGCGTGGCAGTCTGTTTCAGGTAGTCCGACACCTGCAGGCCGTCCACGGCTTGCAAACCGATGGCCGTGCGCCAAGCGTAGGCCCTTTCTCGTTTGCTTGGTTCGCTGGCGATGATGTATTCCTCGAAATCGAGGGGATGGCTGTTTCCGTTGGCTCCGTTTTCCGACATGTTTTTTGTAAATTATCAATTTGCAAAAATACTGATTTTTCCTTGAAAGGCAAAGGAAATAATGCTTTCACAAGTCTAAAAACTAATTGTGCCAGCACTGCGGGTCCGCCGCGTAGAAATCGTGCGTGTAGCCATACGCCACGGCGGGGCAGCCCCGGCAGAAACGCAGCAGCTCGCAATTGCGGCACTTCTCGAACTTCTCGTATTGACGGTAATCGTACATCTTGGGCGAGGTCCAGAGGTCGTATAAAGGCGTTTCAAAGACGTTGCCCACAACGCTGTCGAAGCGGCGGCAGGCCATCACGTCGCCGTTGGGCAGGATAGTGAAATGGCCGTGACCGCAGTTGCAGCCGTCATAGACAGCGTCGTCGTCCAAACCCTCGGGAATCTTGAACTCACCGATTTCGTAGAGATACAGCCCCCACAGATGGTCCTTCAGGTTGAAGGTGGTCTTGCAGTTGTCGCCGTACGCCATGTACTTTTTCCAGCAGGTGTCCAAAACGGTGCGGTATTGTTGCGGCGTGAGGTGCGCGCTTTTTTCCAAACTCGTGGGGCAATAGCGCGCGAAGGCAAACACATCGGCCTCATATTTCACCACAGTGTCGATGATTTCCGGCATCTGGTCGGCATTCACGCCCGATACGGTGGTCATGATGGCCACGCGGATACCGTTGCGGTGCAGCACCTCAATTTTCTCAAGCGTAGTGTCGAAAGAGCCGGGCTTGCGCATGAAGTCGTGGGTTTCGCGGTTACCGTCGATGCTGAGCTGGTATTTCTCGCAGCCGTAGGACTTCAGTTTCCGGCACACCTCGTCGGTGAGGTGGAACGGGTTGCCGAGGATGGTGAACGGGATGCCGTTGTCTTTCAGTACGGCAAGGATTTCCCACACTTGCGGGTGCAGCACGGGGTCGCCGCCCGTGACGTAGAGGTAGGGTGCGCGGTCGCCCATGCGGCGGCACATATCCATCATGCTGTCGATCGGGATGGCCTTCGGAGAAGATGTAGCAATGCTTGCAGCGCTGGTCGCACCAGTCGGTGATGTGCCACTGGAAGGAGAAGTATTGTTGGGGCATCATGGGTGATTTTATCTGTCTAAATGAATATTAAGTCACTTCGTGAAATCAAAAAGGCAAGCCGTATGTTGGTTCATCTTCGCAAACCCTGTCTGTCAAATTGTAAAAATCCGCAATGGCGATGTCTTTGATTTTGTTTCGATATTCCTCCGCTTTGAGAGGGTTTGATATTTCTAATTTGCGTTGTTTACCCATTTCGGCAAATGATTTGTCCTGCTCAATTCCTAAATAGCGTCTTCCAATCAAATTTGCGGCGATTCCTGTTGTGCTACTCCCTGCAAAAGGGTCGAGAATCCATGCGCTTTTAGGAGTAGCGGCTAAGATGATACGTGTCAACAAAGCGAGAGGCTTCTGTGTAGGGTGCTTGCCACATGATTTTTCCCAAGGAGCAATGGCAGGTAGGCGCCAAACATCAGTCATCTGCCTGTTATCATTAAGTTGCTTCATGAGTTCGTAATTGAAAACGTGAGGGACCTTTTGCGATTTCCGAGCCCAAATGATAAACTCGGTGGAATAAGTAAAATACCGGCAAGAAATATTTGGAGGAGGATTCGTTTTAGCCCACGTTACCACATTCAGAATTTTGTAATCCAACTCGGTAAGAGCGTTTGCCACAGAAAAAATGTTGTGATAAGTCCCCGAAATCCATACAGAACCGTTTTCTTTCAATTTGTCTCTACATAGAGAAAGCCACTTGAGGTTGAATTTGTTGATTTGATCGAGTGTTCCTCCCTTGTCCCAATCCCCTTTGTTCACACTCACAATTTTCCCGCTTTGGACGCTTATTCCATCGTTAGAAAGGAAATATGGCGGATCAGCGAAAATCATATCAAATTTAAAATTGAACTGTGGCAGCAATTCAAAACAATCACCGTTAAGGATGGTGAAAGCAAGGTCGGAAGATTTGTAAAACGGGATAATCATTTAGCGATAAGTTGCTGTTGAAACGATTCTGAATATGTCATTATGTTCTCTTAATTGCTCAAGTAGTCGTCCAAACATATACGCATCATTTCTGTTTGTTTTTTCTTGAATCATGAGTAGTTTAGCTAATAAAATCAAAAATTTGACGCTGTATTCACCATGTTTTGCCAACGAAGCGTACTGGGAAGCTTCATTACTCACTTCTTCCAATAGTGCTTCTGTGTCAAGCAGACGGTTCCGTTCTTCATCGCTTGAAATAGGTGTAGCATTTTCCCACACACTAATCAAAAAATCCAAAAGGCTGTCCGTTGTTTCAGCATCACTGTAATGTTTTATCATTACATCAACTGCCCAGTGGATATGTTTCGGTGTTCGAATCCGACTCCATTTCCCGTTTTCATATTGCCTATATTTAATGAGAATATCATAATCCGATATTCCACCTTGATATACACCAACAATATAGGTTCCGTTAACTGGAATTTCAGCCAATAATACTTTGTTTCGGATTTGCATTGAATCACTCATGTTGTAGAAGTTCTATAGTTCAGATTTAATGGTTTTGACAAAATCGTGAATAGTAGTCAGATTATAGACTTTCGGAATCATATAGAACGCTTCTTCTAATTTGTTCTTTGCAGAAAGCCATCCCTGACCATCAGTTATCCAAACAAACTCAAATCCTTTAACAGCATTTATTTTTGGCGCGAGCTCGGAATAAGCTCTTGCAACTTCATTTAATTTCGACCCTCCACCACTATAAAAATTAACCTCAACAAGGTATGTTGTTGCTTTCGTGGTAATAACAAAATCAAATCTCTTTACATCCTCCCCGAGTACAGACAATAATGTGTAATCCGTTGAATAGACTTCTTGCTTATATGGGATTTGTTCTGAACGTAAGATAGCGGCAACAATATTTTCCATAATATGACCGCTTCTGTTTTTTCTAGCGTTTGTATCCAACCCTGTTTCAACTCCAAACACAAAGTCAACTAAATTGGTCACTTGTCTGTTTTGAAAAAGCATTTGCAAGCCAGTGTCTTTCAAGTATTCCATAACACCGTCCGGTGAATCAAAAAAGTGTTGAATCATCTGAACTTCGCCTCTGCGATTAATCGCCTTTTTTCCATCAGAAGTTCTCACGGCGATAAGAATGTCAAGAACATTGAAGACGCTTGGGTTTTCTTGCCATAGTTCAAATACTGCCGATTCCATGTCATATTGACCTATTAAATAGTTCAACTGATTCAGTTTCATGGCAATTTGTCGCACATTCCTTGATATTTTCTCAAAGTCACAAAAAAAATCTAAAGAAGCGTTTGTCTCTTTCAGCTGTGACATAAATCGTTCAAAATCCCCTTTTTGTTTCATCTTTCACTAAAATAGTCGATTGGTTAAACCGTAATCATTCATTTCTAAACACATCTATATCAGCATAGAGCAACTTCTTCTATCCCAATAACGGGCTTATTCATAATCAACAATTCCGTCAGTTTTCCCCGTTTACTGGCAACAGCATTGACAGAACGGGTGGCATATACTCTCAATATTTCAAATGAGTTATATATTTCCTCAAAAAACAAATCTTCAGGATTTTTCGACGAACAGTCGGAATTGCTTAACATCCATAAGCACTTTTTTTTGTCTGCGATTTTCCGACAATAGTTTGCAAGTCGTCGCTGCTCATCATCATCAAAGGTATCCTTAACATAATTGTTAAAACTGGATGTGGTGTTTAACGGACGGTATGGTGGATCAAAATAAAAGAAAGACAAATCTTTCTCAACAATTTTTGATTCGGTCCCTTCAAAATCTCCACATAAAATTTCCACTCCAAATCGATTCAACAGCTCACTGTCGGCATATATAACATCCTCGTTACATATCGTAGGATTAGCATAACGTCCGAACGGGACATTGAATTTCCCTTTGCTGTTTTCCCGATAAAGCCCATTAAAGCATGTACGGTTTAAAAACAACAGCAAGATGGTTTTTTCAAGTTTACCCAGAGCCTCACTGTTGAATTGTTCTCTTATTTTCAAATAAAATTCTTTCCTGTATTCTTCGTTTGGAAGCGAAAGATATTCATGTTCAATCCCATTCAATCCTTTAATCAACCCTTCTGGATTAGACATTACAACGCTATAGGCATCTGTCAGGTTTGCGTTAATATCATTTATGACCACACGTTTGATATTAGGGAACTTCTGCAACATGAAAAACAGCATTGCCCCACCCCCCACAAAGGGTTCTATATACGTAAATTCTTCGTGATATAGCTCCTGCGGAAGATGTTTTTCTATCTGATTCAGCAGCTGTCCCTTTCCACCAACCCATTTGATAAATGGTTTCGCTTTGATTTTCAAGTTGTTATCAGCAGTCATCGTTATTGATATTTAACCCGCAAAGATACTCAAATTATTCCAATTTCCGAAAACAAATACGACCGGCAACGAATCCTTTCACAGGATTGCCACCGCCTCCGCCGGACAGTGCTCGTAGCTGTTGCCGCAGTGGAGACAGTTGTTTTGCCGGATGGCGAAGGGGTCGCCCACGTAACCTAATTTCAACAAACAAGTCTGTATGTCCATTTTCTGTTTTTTTCGATTTTCCTTAGCCTCTATTAGAATAGTGATTAGTGATTGGTGACCGCTCACCGTTCACTATTCACTAATCACTGAACATCATAAATAATGCAGGTAGAAACGTGTAAATCGCGCTTCAACATTGATTTGTTCGCATAGAAAAGGCGTTCCGCCACGGGAATGGCAGAACGCCTTCGTTGGGTTGCCGGGGCTTATTTCGCGCCGCACGCGCTGCCGCAAGCACTCGGTTTTTCCTCTTTCTTGGGCTCGGCCGCACCGCAGGCGCTGCCGCAGGCAGAGGGTTTGGCGGGTTCCTGGGCTCCGCAGGCGCTGCCGCAAGCGGACGGTTTCTCTTCGGGTTTTGCCGCGCCGCACGCGCTACCGCACGCGCTGGGAGCTTGGTTGGCGAAAGAGGCTACATAACCTCCGAAATCTGATCTCTTCATTGTTTAAGAATTTTGGTTAGAATTTATTGGGTTGTTTTGAATGACTTTTCCGGTCGGTGAGGATGTCCGAGAAATGTTCCAGCGCCCACGAAATCAGCGCGTCCAAATGCGGCATCAGACTTTCCCCGCGCTCGCTGAGACGGTATTCCACCCGGGGCGGCACCTCTGTGAACACCTCGCGGCTAACGAGGCCGTCGTTTTCGAGGTGGCGCAGCGTGGAGGTCAGCATCTTTTGCGAGATGTCGGGAATCTGCCGCCACAACTCCTTGAACCGCAGCACCTTTTGCTGCTCCAGCGTGTAGAGCACCAGCAGCGACCATTTGTCGGTGATGCGCGAAATCACGTGGCGGATGGGGCAGTCGGGGAACGTGGCGTTCTGTATCTCTTCTTTCTTCATCGCCATTCGATTTGATTCGGCAAAAGTACATAAAAGAATTCAAATAAGCCTCCGCTTACCAAAAGTCAATACGCAAACAAAAAGGTTATCAATATTGGAAATCAATCTATTGCAGAATACCTGATTCGTCTAACATACAGATTATTTCGGTTTCGCCACGCAGTTCATCCATAGCGTTCCCCCACGCAAACGCCTTCTTTCTTCCTCCCATTTGTCAGACTGGAAAACACCTTCCCCTGCAAGAACACAAGTCGTTACAACACAAAATGCTTGCGGAACTCTTCCTCATCGGTGATGACCAGATAGGGCGTGCCGTCTTGGCGGTAACGGACCTCGCATCCGGAAGGCATCGGATCACCTTTCAAATCCATCGTTTCGGCTTGGAGAATATAACGGGTGAAGTCGTCTTTTAGCGTTTTCTTGTCGATAAAACCGCCCGTCACCTCAAGAAAACGTTCCCTGGTAAGCGTGTCCCGATAGGGCTTCAACGCCATCATCAGGTCTTTGAAGGCGTGGTCGGTGCCGGTCTGCTGTTCTATCTGCCCCACTATCCTCAGCGCATACACGGCACCTCTCC
>CALDIA010000052.1 GCA_937901455.1 uncultured Bacteroidales bacterium
ATGATGGTAACATTGGTTGTATTATTGGCGCATCCTACAACAACCATGCTGGAAACTATGTGCAGAACTGCGGTGCCACAGGAACGGTGACGGGCAACTACATAGGCGGTTTGGGCGGCAACGCGGATTTTGAGCACTTCACCAACTGCTACTTTGCGGGCACGCTTTGCAGAGTCGGCACCAATGCGGGTAGTTTGGTCGCCTGGAGTACCGGGGGATCCATCACCAATTGCTATGCATCCTATACCTTTGTTTGCGGAAGTGGCAGCAGCAACGGCACTGCGGTTTCCGAGCAAATGATGCAGTCTGACACCATGATTACCCTTTTGGGCGGTGCCTTTAAGAGAGACTGTGGCTTAAATAACGGGTATCCTATCTTGTCGTTCATGACGGGCCTTTCTCCGACCACCGCAGAGCTATGTGTCGGTGAGAACGTGACCTTGTCGGCATACGGCTATTCCTCCTACCTCTGGAGTACGGGTGACACCACGGCCGAGATCACCGTGGCACCCACCACTACCACCACTTACACGGTCTTGTGTTCTTCCGTTTCTGGAAGCACCGACACCCTTTCCTCCACCGTCACCGTCTATCCGCAGGCGGTCGTCACGGCAGAAGTCATGCCTAATGCTGACGGTCTGACTCATGGCACAATTAACCAGAACAGCTTCACGGTGCCGTGTGGCGGCTCCGATGCTTTCACCATGGTGGTCACGCCTGATGTCAACTATCGTGTGGCCAAGGTGACGCTGAATGGATCCCAAATCTATGGCGATGAATTCGGGGAAGGTGTGGCCAACATCATGGTTTTCCCCGGCGGCACCTTGGGAGAGGTGAAAGTCTATTTAGATAACACCTATACCGTCACCAGCACAATGGTGTCCACGGACGGTGACACCATTGTGGCTTCCAACCTTGTAGGCCCTTACGGCACCGATGGCGTCTATTCCGTGTTTGCCGGCGACTCCCTCATAATGAACTTCAACAATACGGCCCGTTGGAAGTTAACCGATGTGGAGGTGGATGGCTCTGGCGTGGGCCAGGTGACCACCTATACTATATATAACATACATGAAAACCATACCGTCCTGGCCACCTACGTGGACAGCTGCGGCATCTATTCGATTCCATTTTTTGAAGATTTCGAGTCTGTTTCCAGCGGACTCCCCGAGTGTTATGCCAACAATCCCGACAACAGTTATACTCCTTCCGTCAGTGCTAATAATTACCAAGGCTCCATCTCGCTCACTGGGTACACTTACTATACGGAAACAAACCCGAATATCCCCTACATAGTACTGCCACGCATCGGCGAGCAGTTCGACATCTCGCAACTGCAGGTCAGCTTTTATGCTCGTTTCTCCGACGTCAACGCACGCATTATAGTAGGCTCTATGACCGACCCTGAGGATGTATCGACCTTTACGCCGTTACACACTGTCATCCCATACGCTACCAATCAGTATGATTTATACACGGCCTATTTAGGATCCTACCAAGACACCGCACGTTACATCGCCATGAAGATGGCGAATACTATGTCGAACTCCAGCTATTTTTACGTTGATAATCTCACGGTAGATTACGCTCCGCAGTGCTCGCCCGTGTCAAACCTGCAAGTTTCCTCTGTGTATGGTGCTAACGCCACGCTCTCCTGGGACCCCAGCACCGTGGGCACCCCATCTGCCTATAACATTGCGCTGCATGACTTGACGACAGGCACAACCACCGAGTTCAACACTACCGAAACCAGCTTCTTGCTCACAGGCCTGACAGAACTCACCTCCTACGAGGTCGGGGTTTACACACAATGTGACAATGGATTTGTCAGCGACACGGTATTTGCTTCTTTCACAACAGACTGCAACTCCCCTATTAACAATACCATCGCGTCTAATACCACGACGTCTTACGGTTTCTTCCCTTCCGCAGCAAACCGCAGCTACTCCTACACGCAGCAGATATACCATGCAGCGGATTTAGCGGGTGAGGCTACCGATTACACGTCCCTGTACTTCCAGTGCCAGTCGGCCTATACCAACGTTAGAACCTGGGATATTTATGCTGCCAATGTGCCTGCCGGCCTCGATCTTTCCTCCGACTGGATACTCCCCTCCGACTCCATGCCTTTCCAGCTGATATATTCGGGCAATGTGTCCATTTCCGCCTCAGGGGAAGACCATTGGTTTGAGATTGCCTTGGATTCAGCCCTGCATTACGATGGCACCAGCGACCTGCTTTTGTCTGTTGTGGACCGGACCGGCACGGCAGGAAACCAAAACTATTACTATGTATTCACCACTTCATCTCCCTACACGGCCCGTCGCGGATATTCCAATACTGCGCCATTTGACTACACCAACCCTTCAGCCACTTCCAATGGTTTCGCCAGCCTCTATCACAACAACATACGGCTCAGATCCTGTAGCGACAATCCCTGCATAGTACCCAACACGGTGGCTGCCTCCAATGTAACGGGCCACTCGGCTGACATCTCCTGGGTTGCAGTGGGTTCCGAGCCGACTTGGGAATTGCAGTACAAAAAGTCCACCGAGACTGACTGGACCTCTGCCGGCACGCTGGCATCCACGCAATACTCCTTCAACAACTTAGAATCCAAAACCACCTATAATGTACGTGTCAAGGCATTGTGCTCCACTACCGAAGAGAGTATCTGGAGCGAAGTCTGTACTTTCCAGACAGAGTGCAGCGACATTGACATGCTGCCTTTCTTTGAGGATTTTGAAGATGTTTCCAAGCTTTACAACAGCGCACAAAATAACTACATCTATTGCTGGGATAGATATGCCTCCAACGCTGGGCATTTTGTGTATATCCCCAGCAATAACAATGCCTACAGCGGGACGCATTTCCTGGATTTCCACCACACCGATGACTGCTTCAACATCGCCATTATGCCTGCTTTGGATTCCACGTTGGACATCAACACCCTGCAGGTGCATTTCTTTGCCTGCAAGTCGGGCACCACAGGCACTTTGGAAGTCGGTGTCATGACTGATGCTGCGGACCCCACGACCTTTGAGGCTGTTGACACCATTGACCTTACCTCTTTCAACACTTACCAATATGCTTCTTTGTATGTCTCCTTCGCAAACTATATAGGCAATGGCAACCGGATTGCGTTCCGTGTGTCCAACGCCATCAGTTGCGGTTATTATATCGATGACATCACGGTGGAGGAGATTCCCGACTGTACCTTCCCCACCAACCTGCATGCCTCCGACATCGGCCCGAATGAGGTGACTCTGACGTGGGATGCCGCCAGCAATGCCAATGAGTATGGCTTATACTTGGTTGTCAATAACGATACCACCTATTATCATGTATATGACACTACTATCACGATAAACAACCTGCTTCCTGCCACTTCATACAGCGCTTACGCACGCTCTCTTTGTGGCAATGATTCTTCGGTTTTGTCTTCAGAGTGTCCCTTCATGACGGGTTGCGATGCCATTACCATTACGATTGGGAATCCGTGGACGGAAGGTTTTGAGTCTTACACGAATGTGGGCGGAAGCCAGATCCAACCGTTCCTCTGCTGGGCCCGTCCTGTGGTGGACTACAACTACCAAGGATCCCCATTTGTATATGTGAACTACTCCTATGCTGCTCACACGGGAACTAATACGGCCCAATTCAAGGGAACCACCTCCATGCTGGCCCTCCCGGAATTCACCAATGACATCCACGACTTGCGGCTCTCCTTCTGGGCCACGGCCACCGTACCTTCAGTCAGCCACATTGAGGTGGGCATCATCACCGACATAGACGACCCGACCACCTTTGTGTCCTTGGCAGATGCCGGCACGCCTGGCCCGAGAGGTCAAGGCGGCAACTTCATGGGACCGTTTGATTTTGACACCATCAGCGTGACGAGCGGCCGAATAGCTTTGCGCTATACCAGTACCAATGCCCCTGAATCCTGCAATCTGGACGACTTCACCGTGGAGTTGATTCCCGACTGTCCTTCCCCTGTAAAGGACAGTGTGACGGTTTCCAACATCTGGAATCATACGGCCACGATCAACTTTGTAGATCATGACACCACCCATACTGAGTGGGTGGTCTATTACCGGGCTTCAGCTGACACGGTTTGGAACACGCAGACCACCAACACCACGACGGTGGACCTGACCAACCTCGATGCCCAGACCACCTATTATGTGTATGTGGAGACGGGCTGCGCACCCGGCATGGTTGCAGATGCCACCTTTACTATCCATTTCACCACCTTGGTGTCCTGTCCCGCACCCACCAGTGCGACCGTTAACAATATCAACACTACCTCTGCTACCGTTGCATGGAGTGGCAATGCCTTGACCTATATCCTTGAATACGGACCTTCCGGTTTCACCCCAGGAACGGGCTATGGAACCGTTGTGACTACAGACAGCAATGCCTATGATATTTCAGGGCTGACTCCGTCAACCGGATACACGGTATATTTATATGCCGATTGCGGGGACGAAGGATACTCCTCCATGATATCTCGCACCTTCACCACTTTGGATGCCTGTCCGGCACCCACCGATGTGACCGTTTCCGGCATCACCAATACTTCCGCCTCCGTCACATGGAATGGCAACGCCTCTACCTATGTCATTGAATACGGTCCTGCCGGCTTCACTCCTGGCGACAGTGCAAGCACGATAGTGACCACCAGCACTAACAGTTATGATATTACAGGGTTGACATCAAACACGGATTATACAGTCTATGTATATGCTGATTGCGGAACTGATGGATTCTCCTCTATGGCAAACAGTTCTTTCACTACTGACTTATGCGATCCTGCCGACAAGTGTGCTTACACCTTCACCCTGACCGCTGTAGGACATGGCTGGCTCGGGCACCAACTCTTGGTAAGACAGGGCGGCAAAATCGTTGCTAATTTTTCTTTCCTTGCCAATAACAATTTGACTACTACTATTGACTTGTGTGACAACATTCCTGTTTCCATAGAGTACGCCACTGCAGGTGGCGTGCCTCCCTATATGATGGGACACCCGACCGGAATCACAGTGTTGAAACCAGATGGTTCAGAAGAGTTCTCAACCGACATGGATGGCTTTTCAGAATACATCTTTACGCCTAACTGTAGTGCTTTTGCTCCTGACACTTGCGCAGTGCCGACGGCTTTGGCTGTGAACAATGTCGATCAGACCAGT
>CALDIA010000053.1 GCA_937901455.1 uncultured Bacteroidales bacterium
AACAGTGCAATCAGTTCGTCAAAAGAAGCAAAAACATTCACATCCTTCTCTTGGAAATAATCGCGAGCAGCACCAAACGACGCAAACACAGGAATGCCCGCTATCAAATTTTCGACAATTCGGGTCAGTGCTCCTGATGTAGGCGGTTGGTTGACAATCAGCCCAGTGGTTTCTACCAACAATTCTTCAAGTTCACTATCCGAAACACTACCATGATAAATAATTTGGGGATGGCTTGTTATTTTTAGTCGCTCGGTACCATAACCCGCCACGTGAATCTCAAAAGGAAGATGATCGATACGCGACAAAACACCCAACAAAGATTCCATCCCTACGCGAGTCGGACGATTACTAATTGATCCCAAAATCAAAAACCTACAGTTTTTGTCATGGCTGTACTGTTCACGCTTAGCCCGAATACCCAACAAATAATGCTCGGCTTCATGGGGAGGATAATAAGGCAAATAATACGCGTTTACGCCATGCACTTGAAGCAACCATGTCTCTTCCTTGCTGATGCAAAACACCGTGTCACACATCTTCAACCTACGTATGTCTTCCAGGAGCCACGCCAACTTCGGCTTGCCGGATTGGTCATCCATCCCCTCACAACACAGCGACTCCATATTATGAGGCACGGCTATCATTTTCTTTTTGAATGCTTTTGCCAAATAAGGTAATCCATAAGCACCTGAAGTAGTGTCTTCATTAAGAAATGCCACATCTTCATCGGCGTATTTTTCAAAAATTGGAATACGTAGCCCCAAATATTTTGACATGGTGATAAAGTTAGACACAGAACGTATTTCAGAAATTGAAAACTCGCGAAGCACCATCCTCAACCCTTTCCAAAACATGGTCGTTTTTTTCAAAAAGGTCTTTTCCTTGGGCAACAAAAAACTATCATTCACATAATCGATGCCAGCACGCTGAAGCAATTCCTCAATCTGGGCCGAACGCTTGGCTGCGCCATCCCCAAAAGGATTGGAAACAAATCTTGAATGTCTGATGATTTTAGCCATTTACCAATATCTACCGTTTTCCACCACATCTTTGTTTTGCGGCGTTTCTTCTTGACTTGGACGCACCCAAAACTCATTCACCAAAGTACGTTTTCTATCATTATCTCGCATAGCCAACGAATCGATGCCAAACAGATTTTGCACCGCACCGCCCAAGTGTACGGCCTTCTTCCCTATCTGCTTCACATGGGCTGCCAAAGGGAATCCGTAGGCTCCGCAGCCGATGATGGCAATATCAAAATCGCGTTTGTCGATTTCGCTTTTCATCCAATCCAAGGCTTGGAACCAGTCGTCGAACTCGTCTGGCTTGTTGCCCGCGATAGACTGCACGGCTTTCAAGGTTTGCAACTCATAATTCGGGGTCAGCCGTTTATCTGCAAACAGATGACAAAACCGTTCGGGGGAATGTTGTTTGCGTATCGTCTCCTCAAATGGATGGACGACCAGCACCTTCTTCCCTTCCAAGGCTGGAGTCCAAGGATTGTCGAAATAATAAGGCTCCAAAGCATACAACGGCACTCGCGTTGCCTGAGGCATATAAGGCATAACCAAGGATTCTTCAGGGCGCCAGCTACCCTGCATATCGACCAATGGCATACATTCCACCATTAGTCGTCCGAAACGATCGAGCATCTTCGGGGTTGCCGGGAAGAAACCCGCGTTGATGTGCATCGTCCGAATTGTGCTGGGCGCATAACCCCATGCAGGCACTTCTCCCCTGACAAACCGAAAAGCGTTTTTCAATGTCGGAGGATTCAGGTAATCGACCACCGCCTGAAGCTCTACCGATCCGAAACGGGCTATCATGCAGGGTTTGTCGGACAGCAGCATTTTATAAATCTTATCCTGGGTCTCCAACGGTTCCATAAGAGGAGTACCATTCTGTGGGTAACAGGATTTCCCTTCTCTTTTGAAAACAACGAGGATTTTTCTCATGTTCAACATAGCCAACTATCCTCAGTTTTTTTATTCTGTTTCCTGGATTGCTCAATGCGCTCCTTATGTTGCCGGAGATATCGGTAGGCTGCCCAATTCTCCTTGCAAGTAGCTTTGTGGAAAGTCAACAGTTTTACCATCGCCGTCCGGCGATAATGCCTCATCATATCATCGACCTGCGTATCAGGATATAGCAGATCCGTCGCCCTTTGCAACAGCCATTTGTCAAACTTGGCCTCATAGCCTTTGGGCTGCTCCACACGGTCTTTGCAATCATGCACGACCCTAAGATGCGGTGTCAAGCCTACCTTCATCTTGTGGTATAGCACACGGCTCAAATAGTTCCAGTCCTCGCCGTAGTGCAGGAAGATGGGGTCGAAGCCGCCCACGGTTTCAAGCGTCTTGCGAGGTAAAAGCCATGCAGCCGCATTCACTTCGCCAACGGCATAAATCTCTTCTTTCTTATCAAGCAAAAGGTCGCTTATCATCTGATGATTGATTTTCCCCGGGTAGGTCAGGAAATCAACCAAACCAAACAAGACCTTGCTTTTTTCCTTGTCCACCTGAAGGGGAGCTACAATGCCATAATCCGAATGTCGCTCAGCAATAGCGACCAAATTTTCCAAAGTATCAGGCTCCACCCAGGCATCCTGATTGAGCAAGAAAACATAATCGCAACTCTGGTCAAGCGCATAGCGCATGGCTATGTTGTTGGCACGGCCAAAACCCAAATTCTCCTTCGACTCAATCAGATGAATCTCTGGAAAATGTTCCTTAATGTATTCCACCGTGCCGTCGTTGGAGGCATTGTCGACCACGATGGTCTGCACGGGTATCGTCGACTCCCGCAACGAGGTGAAGCAACGGTCGTACCAGCGCTGGCCTTTGTAGGTGACTATGATGGGGAAAACTTTCATTTTCAATTATTTCTTTTCACGGAGGATGCCTAAAGAATCGAGTTGATGGCAGAAAGCCGTCGTGAACAATTCCGCACCTTTCTTGCCGAGATGGCTTGGATTGAAATAATTTGTACTATCTTTACTCACGGGCGAGCATGAGAAATCCAAAACAGGAATGTCGTGCCTGTAAGCAATGTCATCGAAAATCGAGTCACTTTCCGCAATATTGGTAAATCTATCTCTCAGCGGATAATAAACAGGATATTTTACGAATACAACAGTGATTCCATCATCGCACAATCGAGCCGCAAAAGTTTCCAACATGTCAGCCGCTTCTTTCGTATAAGATGTTGTTATCATTTCTTTTTTCGGCAAAATCTTGCCTCGTTCAAAGGGACTAACATCACCCCTATAACCCTTGTACATGCCTCCATCAAAAAAGTCGCGTTTTCCGAAAAAAGCCTGAATGCCTTCTTCCATTTCATCACGATAGCCAAAATACCTGCATAGAGGTAGATACCTGTCAAATACTGAAATCTCTTTGTCCTCTTTGACCAACGAAATCAGCGATTCGTCGTGGATATAGGGGAAGAATTGCTCGCGCTCGTACTGCTTGTCGGCCGTAATGCCCAAAGTGCCAATAAAGCTGACATTCAGTGCCACCACTTTAGGCTTAGGGTTGAAACTCCTATAAGTGTTATACTGTATGATTTGATAATCCAGAAAATGGCCAACTATGGCAAGCGTATAAGAATCGATGCCCAAAATAGAATCCATTATATGCGGGTCGTATCCGTTCCATGCCTGAGAGTTACCTATCACCATTAAGTCGGGATGCATTCCCCCTCTATAGATGTCATTCCAAACCGCATATTTCCGCAAATCCGTCTTCCGTAAGCCTGATGATATCATATAATCCACCCCATACGCCAAAACGAAGGGAATGGATAACCAAACCAAGAACCTGACAATGAACTTCTTCATGGCTTAAAACTGGAAATAGATAAAGCTCTCGGCATGTCCACCAAACCAAAACAAAGCGACTAGCATCACATAATAAATGCCAAACTTCAATACATGGCTTCGGATGCCGCTCAAGTCGAAGGCATGGTCGCGACTACGTTGCAGCCACTCCACCACCAACATCACGACAATGCTCAACACTACCGGCACATAATAATGCCGATTGTCGAGCCAAGGAATGGTAAATAGGCTCTTGCTGAACAATCTGCACAAATAATGCCAAGCCTCGCCGATATTGCTTGCCCTAAAGATAATCCATCCGACTACCGCCAAAAGGAAAGTCAGTAGCATCTGGCCTAACTCCTTCAAATTCGGCAACAGACGACCAGCGGCCACCACATCAGTATGTTTCCTGTTCTTTCCAAGCAATATCAGCGGAAGAAACAGCATAGCATGATAAGCACCCCAAACGATAAATGTCCAATTAGCCCCATGCCAAAAGCCGCTCAACAAGAAAATGACGAACGTGTTGCGCACCACCTTAGGCTTGCTCACGCGGCTACCGCCCAAAGGAATATAAACATAGTCGCGGAACCAAGTCGTCAGCGAAATGTGCCACCTGCGCCAAAACTCGGCGATGTCGCGGCTGAAATACGGCACATTGAAGTTACGCATCAGCTTGATGCCAAACAGCTTGGCAGTCCCAATGGCAATGTCGCTATAACCCGAGAAGTCGCCATAGATTTGGAAGGTGAAGAAAATGGCCGCAAGCAAAAGCGTGCTTCCGCTTTGCTCCGTATAGGTCGAAAACACCTGGTCCACATACACTGCACAATTGTCGGCCACCACCATTTTCTTGAACAAGCCCCAAAGGATTTGGCGCATACCATCGACGGCGGTATCATAATCGAACTTTCGAGGCATAGCGAACTGGGGCAACAGATTGGTGGCACGCTCGATAGGACCGGCCACCAGTTGTGGGAAGAAGCTCACGAATGCGAAAAACTGGATGACATCCCGCGTCGGCTCCAACTTGCCGCGATATACATCGATGCTATAGCTCAGCGCCTGGAAGGTGTAGAAGCTGATGCCTACCGGCAAGATGATATTGAGCAACAGCCCATCGGTTTTGCCGCCCAGAAACACATCGGCGAAGGAGGTAACAAAAAAATCGTAATACTTGAAAGCGCCGAGAATCAGCAGATTCAGCACAATATTTAGTGTACTAATTATTCTCGCTTTCTTTGGTTGGGATTTGTATCTATCAATAAGCAGCCCACTACCCCAACTGCAAAATGAAGTAAATGCGATAAGAAAAAGGAATCGCCAGTCCCACCAGCCATAGAAAACATAGCTGGCCGCAACGATAAACAGGTTTTGCAGCTTCAGGTTGCGGTTGAACACAAACCAATACAGCACAAAAACCAGCGGAAGGAATATTGCAAACTCTATGGAATTGAATAACATTTTCTCAATAAATATCACAAACAAATACCTTATCTCAGCCTATCGACGATTCTGTAGTATTGACCTACAACCTTTGCCCACAACATCGGGCAATGCCTTCCATAAATCCAATAATAAAGATTAGAAACCTTTTCCTTATCTTCGTGATGCTTGTAATAATGGTGCATCAACCAAGCCGGCTTTTCGTTCGGAGCGAACTTGGTTGTTTCGTTACTGTGCCTCACGAACTCAGTCCCTTCAAAATTGCGCACCGTTTTCCCCTCGGGCAAAAAATAATCACAACGCATTCCAAGCTCCTTCAATACCAAAGGAAAGGACAATTGATCTCTACGCGAATACTTTTCAATATAATTCCACCACAAAGCATCCATTTCTTTCACATCGTCACACAAATGTAGTCTATACAACAAATTGGTTTCAATTAGGCCCGCATGTTTAGGGAAATCTCGTTTGCGAAGCTCATGTCCCCATTTGAGAGCCATTTTCTCACTTTCGTAACGGAAATCAAGCACCCTAAAAAGTTCCTCATAAACACAATCCCAACTAGGGTGTTTGACACTCGCCACAGCTGTGTTCCTTTTGTACAATTCAATAAACCGATTGTAAATGCACTGATTCGTGATTGTAACATTGGCATCATGCCATAAAGAAGCCTTGTATTTGGATAATAGTTCTTCGGGATGGGTCTTTACCCAACGAGCAATCTTTGTTTTTATTTGATTACTATAGGGTATAGGCTTAATTTGCCATACGCCTACCCGCTGCTCCTTGATGTCGTTTGAAAACAGCAAATAATCAAAACGATTATCTACAACCAATGGTTGTCTGACGACATCATAACCGCCAACAATTGCCGTATAAATCACATATAATTTGTTCACAACATCGTTACTTTATATATGTTGAATGTTGAAAGTCGTCATTCAATTCCGCAATCAATCCGACTATTCGTATCTTTTTTCATCAAGCCAATAATTGGACCAAGTCTATCAATAATCCCCTCAATCGAAAACCTTCCCAAATTCCGTATATTAACTTCCTTTTCTTTTTCTGTCAAAGGTTTACGAATCTCTTCCTTTGTCAATTCATCTTCAATGGAAAACACAAACGAACCAATAGATTTGAAAAACTTAAAAGCGACACTGTCTTTAAATAAAAAAACCTTCATACCACTTCTCATGCAAATCATGATATTACCAACGGCTTGTTGCCTGATATGACCAAAAATCGCCACACGACAGTTTAATAACTTTTGTCTATATTCGCCAATCGGCATAAGTTCATTTTGAATCTCACTTTCTACAGCATGAGACTTAAGATACTCTCTAACACGATCACGATACAAATTGTCGCCATAAGCCATTGGCAAATAAAGTTTATTCTCAATACCCCTAGCCCTAATAACACTAACAACATCAATATGATTATTTGACGGGTCGGCCGAATTACCGACCAAGATATTAAAAGACCGATTGACATCAATTTGTGGAAAGATTGTTGATTGGGAAGTTCCAGAGTAGTGAAAAGGCATATACCGTGCCTTGATTCCTAACCCATTCTTTATCATATCGTATTCATTGGGAAGTACTGTTGCCCAATAGTCGATTCTTCCCAAGGCATTATTTCTCGTTTCTACTCTATTTCTTACCATCCGCCTTTGATCCTCTACGAGCTCCCTGTATCGTTTATTAAGCACTATTCTCTTAATAAATCTCTTTGCTTTCAAAAAAAATGGAACTGCATGCATCTGCTTTAACAATTTGATTGTCATTGGCTTATACAAATCAACATAAACAAGTGGAGGACATCCATTTAATGAATAATAGATATCGTATCCCCAAGAAACTACAGCAATAATTCTATTTTCTCTAATCGTTAGGATTCGATCATAATTAATTGGCGGAATTGAATGGAACACATAGGCATCAACATCCTCCCTTTTCCATAAAAAAACAGATTGTTCTTCCGAAATAGCAATTATTCGTTCTGAATCAATGTATTTAAACCGCCTTCCTTCTTTTTTTACTATACAGACATACTCATTTTCAACTTCAAGCCGGTCAAAAATAGCAATAATAGGTCTCCAGAACTTATCATCGGGAATGATGTGCAAAATTTTCATAATCAATTCTCACGACAAGGCACAATAATACTTATATCCAACAGACAATCGAATAGTGGGCATACCTTACATCACTTAATTTTATTCTCAACAAAATCAAATAATGGGGTGATATCGCCAGGTTCTTTTCCCATAAAAGTCCCTAATCCTTTTGCGCGCGCTACTATGACAAAATTCGCCACATCCATTTCTCTTAAAAAAGAGCGTGCACAATCTTCAACGACGTACAAATCCAATGAATAATTACCCCAATTTAAGAAATTAGCTGGAATATAACACATTTGTTCATATATACCTATATCATGATAATAATTGTAGCATCTTCCACCCCCACTAAATGAAAACACTTTATTACCTTGTTCATTTTTCAAATGAAGCGTCAGATGGAGTTGATTGTGTACCTGAGTTAATCGATACTTCAAATACACTTCGATCTCATCAGACATAGAAATCGCGTCTTCATATTGGCCCCCTCTTTTACGAACGCCTATTTCTAACATTTCAAAGCCCTTACCCTTCAACTCAGTATCTTTTGAAAGGTTCTTGTGGTTATCGACAGCATCGTCTCCTCTTAAATAATGTGAAACTACAGTGTTGATATCCCCTATCTCTTTCACTTGTCCGTTTTCCAAAAAGACCCCTTTTTTGCACAAACTTTTAATAGAAGTCATATTATGGCTCACAAACAGCACCGTTCGCCCTTCACCAGAACTAACGTCCTGCATCTTACCGATGGCCTTCTTTTGAAATTCGGCATCGCCCACAGCAAGAACCTCGTCGACGACGAGGATTTCAGGGTCTAAGTGGGCAGCTACGGCGAAACCGAGACGGACCTTCATTCCGCTGCTGTAACGCTTTACCGGGGTATCAATATAACGCTCACAGCCTGAGAAATCAATGATTTCGTCAATCTTCTTATCTATCTCCTGCTTGGTCATGCCTAAGATAGCGCCGTTCATGTATATATTCTCACGCCCTGTCAGTTCTGAATGGAAACCCGTTCCCACTTCGAGCAGGCTGGCGATGCGGCCTTTCGCCTTGATGGTTCCGGTTGTGGGTGCCGTCACCTTCGAGAGTAGCTTGAGCAGGGTACTCTTTCCGGCACCATTCCTACCAATAATTCCTACCACATCGCCTTGTTCCACCTTGAAATCGATGTCCTTCAAGGCCCAAACATAGTCGCTGTCGGCGGCTTTCGAGCGGTCGTTGA